>NZ_SOGZ01000036.1:0-56383 GCF_004403145.1 Cryobacterium sp. TMT1-62
CGTTGCATCGTGTTGAGTGTGGTAACCCAATCGATACCGGAGGTCCTCACCTTTTTAGCTCACGCCACGCTCACAACCTGTGTGGGAACAACAGCTAGCACCCTCGCGGGGCCCCGGCTACAATATTGGCCATGGAACGCCTGAGCGGAACCCAGAATCAGGGCCCGCGTCGGCGTGCAGCCCCGCCGCTCGACGCGCCGGGGCCCGCCCACCCTGAGATCGCCCGGTGGCGTCCGGCAACGGTGTCGGACGCCGACGACCTGTGGCAGTTCACTTGCGCGGTCGGCAAGGCGGACCATCCGTACCACCTGACGACGCGGGAGGGAATCGAGCGGGACTTCGGTCTGTCGTACTTCCATCCGGAGCGGGATTCCCTGATCGGGTTCGCCGCCGACGGCACCCTCGTGGCGATGGGGATGGTGATGGCGCCGCCGGGCGAGACGCTGGCCCGCGCGATCCTGGTCGGCGGGGTGCACCCCGACTACCGCGGACGCGGAATCGGCCGCGAGCTGCTCGCGTGGCAGCTGGGCCGGGCCGAGCAGCAGCTCGCCACCGACGATCCCTCGGTTCCACGCTGGATCCTCGCCTACACCGAGGAGACCGCGTACCGCAGCACCCGTCTGTTCCGGCGCCTCGGCATGGAATGCGCCCGGTACTTCCAGTCCCTCGAGCGGCGCCTCGACGAGCTGATCCCCGAGATCGACCTTCCGGTTGACATCCGCGTCATCCGGTTTACCTCGGAGCTCTCTGCGGCCGTTCACGAAGCGCGCGACTCGTCGTTCCGGGATCACTGGGCCAGCCAGCCGATGAGCGACGATGCTTGGGACTCCTTCGTGACGAGTCGCAAATTCCGCCCCGACCTCTCATACCTGGCCCTCGCGGCCGGCCCCGACGGCACCCCGAAGGTCGTGGGCTTCACCCTGGCCACGGTCAACGAGGACGACTGGCTGAACCAGGGCTACACCGGCAGCCACGTCGACCTCGTCGGCGTCATCGACGGATGGCGGGGCAAACACATCGCGCGGACCCTGCTGGGCCTGCATTTGCATGCCGCACGCACCGAGGGTCTGGCCCGGGCGACCCTGGTCGTCGACTCCGAAAGTCCGACCGGCGCGCTGAACCTGTACCTCGGCATGGGTTTCACGCCCACCACCCGCAGTCTCGCCTTCACCATTGAGCTCTAGTCCCACCCGGGACCCGCACCCGCCGACCCGGTCGACCCGGCCGACCCGGCCTTGGTCACGGCAGCAGCGGCGGCCGGAAAGAGGGTGACCCGGCAGGGTCGGGCAGGCGATACGCCTCGAGGCCCGGCTGCGGCGGCGGCTCGGCGAGCCGTTCCAGAGCGGCCCGGATGACGTCGGCATAGATCCGACCGCCGGCCGGACCGGGATGGATGTTGTCGTTTGCGAGCACATCCGTGTGCGAGGCGATCGCCGTGCTCCAATCGGCCAGCTCGACCGTGCGGTGCCGGGCAGCGTACTCGGCCAGGCTGGCGTTGACCCCGGCCGTCCAGTCACGTTCGGCGAAGGCAGTGATCAGGATCAGCTCCCGGTCCGGGCCGATCACCGCGCGGATGGCCGCCAGCTGACTCGAACGGATCGGCCCGTTGGTGCCGAGGCCCACGACGACCACCGGCCGGAGCGTGCCGGCCTCGGCTTGGGTGGCCAGGATGTCGGGGGCAGCCCCCATGCCCCGTGAGACGGTGGCATCGATCGCGATCCCCGGGAAGCCGGCCTGCAGCTCGGGGGCCGAGGCGAGCATCACCGAGTCGCCCACGGCCGTGATCAGGTCCCCGGGCGCCGCGCGTTCAATGGCGCTGACGGCCGGCCGGGACGCGCGCCGTGCGTTCTGCACGGCCTGCCGCTGCGCAGCATCCAGTGCCTTCTGGCCGCGTTCGATCTCGCTCTGGGCGCTCGTCTGGGCGGGAGCGGTGAGCAGCGCCGCGGTCGTGCCGGTCGCCAGAAACAGCGCGGCGGCGCCGAACAGGCCGAACCAGACGAGCCTGCCGGGCATGCGGATCGTGCGCGCACCGCTCGTGCTCTGCCGCAGGCGACGGATGCTGCCGCGCACCCCCTTCGTGCGCACGGGAAGTTCCAGCCAGCGGTACGATCCACCGGCCGCCAGCAGCGTCAGCGCGCCCGCCAGCACCCCGACTCCGATGCTCGTCAGCACGGTCGGCGACGCGGCGGCCGCCGGCCACGCCCCCTGGGCGAGCACGAGCACCGGCCAGTGCCACAGATAGATGCCGTAGGAGCGTTCACCCAGGTAGCGCAGCGGCGCGGTATCCAGCGCCTGGCCGAAGCCTGGCCCGCGCACGGCCGCCCAGATCACGACCGCGGTCAGCAGGCTCACCAGCATCAGTCCGCCTCGATAGGTCGCCAGGCCGGTGTCGGGCAGGGCGAACGCCGCCGCCAGAACCCCGGCCAGGGCGAGCCGACCCAGCCACGGCCGCCAGCGGTCGCGCAGGGCGGCGAGGCGGGGTGCCGTGCCGTCCGGGAGGCCCGAACGGCGCAGCAGCAGCGCGAGCGCGGCACCGGTGAAGAGCCCGAAGCTGTGCGTGTCCGAGCCGTAGTACACCCGGGTGGGGTCGGCGGGGTCGTATAGCAGCCCCATCCAGACGGCAGAGGCCAGGGCCAGGCCGGCGACGAGTGCCAGGCGAAGCCGGCCGCTCCTCACCAGCAGCAGGCCGAGGAGAGCGAACGGCCAGATCAGGTAGAACTGCTCCTCCACCGCCAGCGACCACAGGTTGCGGAACAGTTCCGGCGCCGTGGCGCTGAAGTAACTCGCCGACCCGGCGATCGACACCCAGTTGTAGCCGAAGGTGATCGCGCCGAGCAGCTGCCAGCCGAGGCCCACCAGCACGTCGCCGCCGATCAGCCAGGCGGCAGTGCACAGGATCAGCACCAGCGGGACCAGTGCCGGCACCAGGCGCAGCGCCCGCCGTTTCCAGAATCGACCGAGCGCGATCCGCGAGGTTTCGTCCCGTTCGGTGATGAGGAGGCCCGTGATCAGGAACCCGCTGATCACGAAAAAGACGTCGACCCCGATGAATCCGCCGGGAAGCACCGCGGGGAAGAAGTGGAACACCACGACCAGAACGACGGCGATGCCACGCAGGCCGTCGAGACCGGCCAGGCGTTTGGTGGGCACGTTCACGGAGTCCGGATGAGCGTCAGAGGGCGGGGGCGGCAGATTTTCATGACAGGTGGGGACCGAGGTCCGGGTTCTACGATAACCCGGACCGGACCGTACACTTACCTCCGTGATTCTTCCCCCGGCGCCCGACGAGAGCCAAGCAGCGGGCACCACCCGGATCAGGCTCGACATCGCCTATGACGGCACCGGCATGAGCGGCTGGGCGACGCAGCCGGGCCTCCGCACCGTGCAGGGTCAGATCGAGGCCGGGCTGGCCGGCATCCTGCACAGCCACCCGCCGACCCCGATCCTGACCGTGGCCGGGAGAACGGATGCCGGTGTGCACGCGACCGGGCAGGTCGCCCACTTCGATCTGAACCCCGACCAGGCCGACGGCCTCGTGCGCATCTCCCGCGGCAAGGGGCGGCCCCCGACGCCTCTGGCGGTCATGGTGCAGCGGCGGCTCAGCGGCATCCTCGTCACCCAGCCCGAAATCGTGATCACATCCTCCGTGCTCGCCCCGCCCGGGTTCGACGCCCGGTTCTCCGCACTTTACCGGCGCTACGAGTACCGGATCGCCGACTCCGTCGTCGGGCACGACCCGCTGCAGCGGTTCCGCACCACCTGGCACGGCTTCGCCCTCGACGTGGACGCTATGGACGCGGCTGCCGCGACGCTGATCGGCCTGCACGACTTCGCCACCTACTGCAAGCCGCGGCCCGGGGCCACCACGATCCGCACCCTGCAGGAGTTCCGCTGGTACCGCGATCCGGATGGTGTGCTCGTCGCATCCGTTCAGGCTGACGCCTTCTGCCACAGCATGGTGCGCGCGCTGGTCGGGGCCTGCGTCGCGGTGGGGGAGGGGCGGCTGTCCGGGGACCGCCTCGTCGACCTCCGGATCGAGCGGGCCCGCACCAGCGAGTTCAAGGTGATGCCCGCCCAGGGTCTCACGCTGCTTCAGGTCGGCTATCCGGCCGACGAACTGCTCGCCCTGCGGGCCCGCGAAACGCGCGCGCGCCGGGAGCTCATCGACGACACCGAATAATGGTTGAATTGCGCTGCCGGGCCGACGGCGTTAGTGTTATTCCTTGGTGTCTGTGCGTTGCAGCCAGACACACGAACGTGAGCCCTCCATCGATCGTGTTCCCTCTCTGGGAACACACCCGGAGCGGGATTCACGAACACCTCCGTTCGAATAAGAAAGCAGCTAAATAGTGACGCGCACTTACACTCCCAAGGCAAGCGAAGTCCAGCACGACTGGGTCGTCATCGACGCCACAGATATCGTGCTCGGTCGTCTTGCCAGCCACGCCGCCATTCTCCTTCGCGGGAAGCACAAGGCAACGTTCTCTCCCCACATGGATATGGGCGACTTCGTCATCATCATCAACGCCGAGAAGATTGCCCTTACCGGCAAGAAGCTCGACCTGAAGATGGCGTACCGCCACTCCGGTTACCCGGGCGGCCTCACGGCCACCAACTACTCGGAGATGCTCGAGAAGCACCCGACCCGTGCGGTTGAGAAGGCCATCCGTGGCATGCTGCCGAAGAACACGCTCGGCCGCGCCCAGCTGGCCAAGCTCAAGGTCTACGCCGGCCCGGAGCACCCGCACGCCGCGCAGCAGCCGAAGCCGTACACCCTCGCCCAGGTCGCTCAGTAGCGCCGGCCTCCAGACTTTTCGATTCTAAGAAAAAAGGATTCACACCATCGTGGCGAAAATCGCAGATCAGATTGACCAGGCTCCGGAGAGCTACTCGACCGAGACTCCGACCGAGACTGTAACCAAGGCGCCCCGCGCCATCCTCAATGTCCCCGGCGCAGCCGTCGGACGTCGCAAGCAGGCCATCGCCCGCGTGCGCATCGTCCCCGGCTCCGGCACGATCACCGTCAACGGCCGCGAATTCGGGGACTACTTCCCGAACAAGCTGCACCAGCAGCTCATCAACGACCCGTTCAAGGTGCTCGACCTCATCGGCAGCTACGACGTCATCGCCCGCATCACCGGTGGTGGCCCCTCCGGCCAGGCCGGTGCCCTGCGTCTCGGTATCGCGCGTTCGCTGAACCAGATCGACGAAGAGAACAACCGCGCCATCCTCAAGAAGGCCGGCTTCCTCAACCGTGACGCTCGCGTCAAGGAGCGTAAGAAGGCCGGACTCAAGAAGGCCCGTAAGGCTCCGCAGTTCTCCAAGCGTTAAGTCGATTGGCACCGTAGAAAAATGCCTCGACTATTTGGCACGGACGGCGTCCGGGGTCTGGCTAACCGTGATCTCACGGCTGGCCTGGCTCTGGCCCTCGCCCAGGCCAGTGCGGCGGTCCTGACTCAGGGCCGCCGCGCGGAGTTGCGTCGCGCAGAGGGCCGTCGGCCCGTTGCGGTGCTCGCCCGGGATCCTCGGATCTCCGGTGAATTCATTTCGGCCGCGGTCGCGGCCGGACTGGCGAGCTCCGGTGTGGACGTGCTCGACGCGGGCGTCATTCCGACGCCCGCCGCGGCTTTCTTGATCGCCGATATCGGCGCAGACTTCGGCGTGATGATTTCCGCCTCGCACAACCCCGCTCCCGACAACGGCATCAAGTTCTTTGCCTTCGGGGGAACCAAACTTCCCGACGACGTTGAGGACCGCATCGAAGAGCACCTGTCGCTCGACATGCTCACGCCGATCGGCGGAGACGTCGGTCGCATCAGCCGCTTCGCGGACGCCGAGGACCGCTATGTCGTGCACCTGCTCGGAACGCTGCCGCACCGCCTGACCGGCATCCACGTCGTGCTCGACTGCGCGCACGGCGCCGCCGCCGGCGTATCGCCGCAGGTCTTCACGGATGCCGGTGCCACGCTCACGGTCATCGGAGCCGACCCCGACGGCAACAACATCAACGACGGGGTGGGCTCCACCCACCTCGACAACCTATCCCGTGCCGTCCTCGAGGCCGGTGCCGACGTCGGAATCGCCCACGACGGCGACGCGGACCGGTGCCTGGCCGTCGACCGCGACGGCAACATCATCGACGGAGACCAGATCATGGCGATCCTCGCTGTCTCCATGGCCGAGCGCGGGGTTCTGAAGGACCGCACGCTCGTGGCCACGGTGATGAGCAATCTCGGTTTGCGTAAGGCCATGGCGGCCAACGACATCCGCCTGATTGAGGCCAAGGTCGGCGACCGGTACGTGCTCGAAGAGCTCAACGTCGACGGGCTGTCCCTCGGCGGCGAACAATCCGGTCATGTGATCATGACCAAGTTCGCCACGACCGGTGACGGCATCCTGACCGGGCTGCACCTGGTCGCCGAGATGGCACGCACCGGCAAGACCCTCGCAGAGCTCGCCTCGGTGATGACGGTCTACCCGCAGATCCTGGTCAACGTGCGCGGCATCGACCATCACGGGCTGAAATCTAACGAGGTCATCGCGGAGGCTATCCGTGCCGCTGAGGCCGAGCTCGGGGACACCGGACGGGTGCTGCTGCGACCCTCGGGCACCGAGCCCATGGTGCGCGTCATGGTCGAAGCGGCCGATCAGGGCACCGCCGACCGGCTCGCGAACGAGCTGGCCGACATCGTGCGCCTGCAGCTCGCCCTCTAGAGAGTTCTCGCCGCGGCCGCACCCGCGGCCGCACCCTCGGCCGCACCCTCGTTCTCGGCCGTGCCCCGCGCGCCCGCTCCGCCCCGCGCCCCTGACGAATTCGACGGAGATTGTGGCCGAATCGTTCCGAAACAGCCACAGAAACCGGCTTTTCGTCAAAATCTCGGTCGAATTGGTTCACGGCCGGAGTGCCCGGACGTCGAGGGTGCCCGGACGTCGAGGGTGCCTGTGCGGTGACACCCGGCGGAGCGCACTGTGCGGTGACAAACGGCGGGTCACACCTTGCGCAGCAGCACCTTGGAGACGGAGTGGTTCGGATCCTTGCGCAGCACGAGGGTCGCCCGAGAGCGGGTCGGACGGATGTTGCGCAGCAGGTTCGGTTCGTTGATCTCGGTCCAGATTTCCCGGGCCCGGCTCCGCGCCTCGGCCTCGGTCATACTCGCGTACCGGTGGAAGTACGACTTCGGATTACTGAATGCGCCGCGCTGCAGCTTGAGAAAGCGCTCCTCGTACCAGCGAGCGATGTCCTGCGTGCGGGCGTCCACGTATACGGTGAAGTCGAAGAGGTCGCTGACGGCGAGGCCGTGGCCCGGTCCGGGCGGCTGCAGCACGTTGAGACCCTCGACGATCAGGATGTCCGGCTGCCGCACCACGATCTGGGCGTCGGGCACGATGTCATAGCTGAGGTGTGAGTAGAACGGCGACCGCACTTCGGCGGCACCGCTCTTGACCGCGGCCACGAAGCGTAGCAGGGCCCGCCGGTCGTAGGACTCGGGGAACCCTTTTCGGTCCATCAGGCCCCGGCGGGTGAGTTCGGCATTGGGCAGCAGGAAACCATCGGTGGTCACCAACTCGACCCGCGGGGTGTCCTCCCAGCGGGCCAGCAGCTCCCTCAGCAAGCGGCCGATGGTGGACTTGCCCACCGCGACCGATCCGGCGACCCCGATCACGAACGGCGTGCGCTGGGCGCGCTCCCCGAGGAAGTCGCTCGTGGCGCGGTGCAGCTGCCGTGCACCGGCGGCGTAGAGGTTGAGCAGGCGGCTGAGCGGCAGGTAGACATCCGTCACCTCACTGAGGTCGAGCGGCTCACCCAGCCCCCGCAACTGCACGATCTCCGTCTCCCGCAGCGGAAGCCGGGTGGTTGGCGCGAGGGCGGCCCAGTCAGCCCGGTCCAGTTCGACGAAAGGAGTGCTGTGGCCGTTGTTCCAGGGACTCGCAACCGGATCGGACATTTCACCGAGCTTACTCGGACTAATATCGCAGTCATGTGTGGAATCGTTGGTTACGTCGGAGATAACAAGAGCGTTCAGGTCCTGATGGGAGGTCTGCGGCGACTCGAGTACCGGGGGTACGACTCCGCGGGGATCGCTGTCATCGACAGCGAGGGTGCTCTCAATACCGCTAAGCGAGCGGGCAAGCTGGCCGTTCTGGCCGCCGAGCTTGAGACGAACCCGATCAATAATGGGAACACCGGGATCGGTCACACTCGGTGGGCCACCCACGGGGCGCCGAATGACGTGAATGCGCACCCGCACCTGGGTGACAACGGCAAGCTGGCCCTTATTCACAACGGAATTATTGAAAACTTCTCCGTGCTCAAGGACGAACTCCTCGCCGAGGGATTCACCTTCGAGAGTGAGACCGACACCGAGGTCGCCGCGATCCTGCTTGGCCGGGAATACCAGCGCGTCGGCGACCTGGGCGAAGCGTTCCGCGCTGTCGTCTCCCGCCTCGACGGTGCCTTCACCCTACTCGCCGTCCACCAAGACCAGCCCGGCATCGTCGTCGGCGCCCGCCGCAACTCCCCGCTCGTGATCGGCTTGGGCGACGGAGAGAACTTCCTCGGCTCCGACGTCGCCGCTTTCGTCGAGTACACCCGCCGCGCGGTCGCCATCGGCCAGGACCAGATCGTCACGATCACGCCGGACCTCGTCACCGTGACCGACTTCGACGGCAACGCCGTCGAAGTGGAAGAGTTCGACATCGCCTGGGATGCCTCCGCGTCCGAGAAGGGCGGCTGGTCCAGCTTCATGGCCAAGGAGGTCTCCGAGCAGCCGGATGCCGTGCGCAACACCCTGCGCGGGCGCATCCATGAGGGCCAGGCCGTCGTTCCCGAGCTGACCGAATTCGGAGACGACGTGCTCGCCGACATCCGTCGCATCGTGGTCGTCGCCTGCGGCACCGCGGCGAACGCCGGCTACGTCGCCAAGTACGCCATCGAAAAGTGGACCCGGGTTCCGGTCGACATCGAACTCAGTCACGAGTTCCGTTACCGCGACCCGGTGCTGAACCCCGAGACCCTGGTCATCTCGATCAGCCAGTCCGGCGAAACCATGGACACGCTGATGGCGGTCAAGTTCGCCCGGGAAGCGGGTGCGAAGGCCATCTCGATCTGCAACACGCAGGGTGCCACCATCCCCCGCGAGTCGGACGCCGTCATCTACACCCACGCCGGCCCGGAGGTCGCCGTGGCCTCAACGAAGGGCTTCACCGCCCAGATCGCCGCCCTCTACCTCTTCGGCCTGCACCTGGCCCGGGTGCGCGGCAGCCTCAGCGAAGCCGAGTGCGCCGTGCAGATCGCCGAGCTCCAGGCCATCCCGGACAAGCTGGCGACCACGCTGCTGCAGGAGTCGACCGTGCACGAGCTGGCCACCTGGATGGCCGACACGCGTGCCGTGCTCTTCCTCGGCCGCCACGTGGGCTTCCCGATCGCGCTCGAGGGTGCGCTCAAGCTCAAGGAGCTCGCGTACATCCACGCGGAGGGCTTCGCCGCCGGTGAGCTCAAACACGGCCCGATCGCGCTGATCGAGCCCGGCCAGCCGGTCTTCGTCGTTGTGCCGAGCCCACGCGGCTCCGCGCACCTGCACCCCAAGGTGGTCTCGAACATCCAGGAGATACGGGCCCGCGGCGCGCGCATCATCGCGATCGCCGAAGAAGGGGATGTCGCGGTGCTGCCGTTCGCGGACACCGTCATCCGCATCCCGCTGGCCTCGCCGCTGTTCGAACCGCTCCTCGCGGTCGTGCCGCTGCAGATTTTCGCCATGGAACTCGCCACGGTGAAGGGCCTCGACGTCGACCAGCCGCGCAACCTGGCGAAGTCCGTCACGGTCGAGTAGCGCCAGTCCTCGAGTCGGAGTAGCCGGAGGGTGCAGCACAGGGTGCAAGGGTTGACCGGATGATCCGGGGCATCGGGGTCGACATCGTCGACCTCGCTCGCTTCGAACGGCAGGTCTTGCGCACGCCTGGGCTTATTCCCCGGCTTTTCACGGAAGCCGAGCGCGGGTTGCCGATGCACTCCTTGGCCGCGCGCTTCGCGGCCAAGGAGGCACTGATCAAAGCGCTCGGCGACAGTGCCGGCGCCAGCTGGCAGGAGATGGACGTCGTGACCGACGCGCACGGCAACCCGGGATTCGTGCTTCACGGGGCTACCGCGGCGGCACTGACGGCCCGCGGCATCGACACAGTGCACTTGACCATGACTCACGACGCCGGGGTGGCCTGTGCGTTCGTGGTCGCGGAGGGCGGGGCATGACCGGATACCGCGAGGCCGTCGTCGACCTGGGCGCGGTCTACGCCAACGTCGCGCACCTCAGGCAGGTGGCCGGCACCCCGCACCTGATGGCCGTCGTCAAGGCGAACGCCTACGGCCATGGGGCAGTGCCGGTCGCCCGCACCGCGCTCGCCGCGGGCGCCGACTGGCTCGGGGTGGCCGACGTCGACGAGGCGCTCGAGCTGCGGGCCGCCGGCATCGACGCGCCCGTCCTGGCCTGGCTGCACGATCCGGATGCCGATTTCACCGTCGCCATCACCCGGAGCATCACCCTCGGGCTGTCCTCGGCGCGGCAGCTGCGCCAGGTCGCCGAGGCCGCCGCCGCTCTCGGTCGCGTGGCCGACGTGCACCTCAAGCTCGAGACCGGGCTCAACCGCAACGGCGTGAACGAACCGGACTGGGCCGAGACGTTCGCTCTGGCGGCCCAGCTCGAGCAGGCCGGCCGCCTGACCGTGACCGGCATTTTCAGCCACCTGTCGAATGCGTCCCCGGTCGACGACGCCGAGGCGATCGAGCGCTTCGAACGCGGTGTCGCTCTCGCCGCCGACACCGGGCTGACCCCGTCTCTGATCCACCTGGCGTCCACCGCGGCGGCGGTGCGCGTGCCGGCCGCCCGCTTCTCGATGGTGCGGGTGGGCATCGGCATCTACGGTCTGTCGCCGTTCGCGGACCAGACGTCGCAGGATTTGGGCCTCACCCCGGCGATGACGCTGCGGGGGCGCGTCGCCGCCGTGCGCCGCGTGGCTGCGGGGGCCGGGGTGTCCTACGACTACCTGTGGCGGGCACCGGTCGACGGCTACCTCGCCCTCGTGCCACTCGGCTACGCGGACGGCGTGCCCCGCCAGGCCTCCGGAACCGCGTGGGTCGACATCTCTGGACACTCGCATCCGCTGGTCGGGCGCATCGCGATGGATCAGTTCGTCGTCAGCGTCGGCCAGGAACGCGTGGCGGTCGGCGACGAGGTCGTACTGTTCGGCAACCCGGAGACCGGTGTGCCGAGCGCGACCGACTGGGCCGACGCCGCCGGCACCATCAACTACGAGATCGTTACCCGGATCGGCCGCCGGGTTACCCGCAGCTACCGGAACGCGGTCGACGGCGCGGCGGGCGGCACGCGGCCCGGCGGCGGCGTTCGGCCCGGCGGCGGTTCGCGCTGATGCGCGCCGTCATCCCCGACGCCGACAGCATGCACGAGTTCGGCCGCACGGTCGCGGGGCTGCTGCAGGCCGGCGACCTGATCGTGCTGACCGGGCCCCTCGGCGCCGGAAAGACGACCTTCACCCGCGGCCTGGGGGAGGGTCTGCAGGTGCGCGGCTCGGTCACCAGCCCCACCTTCGTGCTGGCCCGCACCCACCCCAGCACGATCGGCGGACCCCCGCTCGTGCACGTCGACGCCTACCGGCTCGGAAGCGCCCTCGAGCTGGATGACCTCGACATCGATTTCGTTCGGTCGATCGTCGTGGTCGAGTGGGGTCGCGGGATGCTCAACGGTATCGCCGACTCCTGGCTCGATATCGAGATCGAACGGCCCGTCGGGGCCTCGCAGGCGGCCGCATCCGTCGTCGCCGACGAGGCCGAGGTGCTTGACCTCGACGAGCCGCGCACGGTCACGGTCACCCCGCACGGCCCCCGCTGGCCGAACGAATTCGACGGAGATTTTGCTCCTACGGGCCCATAGTGGGCCCGATCCGGCTCCAGAGCCCAAAATCTCCGTCGAATTCGTTCAGGGCGGCCGACGAGCAGGCTTGGCGGAGCAGGATCGGCAGCACAGCCCGTCGGCGGCACAGCGCATTAGCGGCACAGCGCATCGGACACAGCGAATAGGCTGGTGAGGTGCTTCTCGCCATCGATACTTCCGCCGGAACGAGCGTCGCGGTCGTGGATCTCGCCCGAGGCGTCATCGCCGAACACGCCACCGACGACACTATGCGCCACGCCGAGGTGGTCGGCCGCCTGATCGCCGACTGCCTCAGCGACGCGGCCGTGCCGATCAGCGGCCTCTCCGCGGTGGTCGGCGGCATGGGTCCCGGCCCCTTCACCGGTCTCCGTGTGGGCATCGCCGCCGCGCGGGTCTTCGCGCTGGGCGCCGGGGTGCCCTTCGTGCCCGTCGTCAGCCACGATGCGCTCGCCTTCGGCCGCTACCAGGCCGGCCACACCGGCCCGCTCGTCGTCGTCACCGACGCCCGTCGCCGCGAGGTGAACTGGTCCGTGTATAGCGGGGCGGATGCCGTGGGTCTCCCGATCCGGGTCGACGGTCCTGGTGTGGCCCGGCCAGCCGTGCTGCGGGAGCCCGGCTGGGCGCACGCTGAGGTGCCCCGCTTCGACGCGGTCGCCGTGTCCGCCGGGGAGCTGGGGCAGGTTGCCGAGCTGATGTGGGCCCACCAGCGCCCGTTCGACGCCGACACGGCGCTCTACCTGCGCTCGCCGGATGTCACCGTGTCCAACGGCCCGAAACGGGTGAGTTGATGATGTGGCAGCTGCGGCGCGCCCGAGCCGCCGATGTGGACGCCATCATGGCGCTCGAGACCCGTATCTTCGTCAACGACGCGTGGTCCGCCGAGGCGATGGCCCAGGACGTGGTCAACCCGAACTGCTACTACCTGGTGGCCTTCCCCCCCGATGAGCCCGACCGGATCGAGGGCTACGCCGGGCTGCAGGCCCTGCAGGGAGCGCGCGAGGGCGACATTCAGACCATCGCGGTCACCCAAGAGACCCGCGGCCACGGCCTCGGCCGAACCCTGATGCTCAGCCTGATCGCCGAGGCCCGGAAGCGGGGCGTGCGCGAGGTGTTCCTCGAGGTGCGCGCCGACAACCCGCCGGCCCAGGAACTCTACCGCCGACTCGGCTTCGAGGAGTTGGGCATCCGCCCTGGCTACTACCAGCCCGACAACGTCGACGCGATCGTGATGCGACTGCACGTGCCTGACGCCGAGATGCAGATGACACCGGCAGAGGCCGCACTGGAGGCCACCGAATGACCGCCCTGAACGCGCAGACCACCCTGAACGCGATGACCGCGCAGAACCGCGCCAACCCGCTCGTGCTCGGCATCGAGACCTCCTGCGACGAGACCGGAATCGGAATCGTGCGCGGAACCACCCTGCTCTCTAACACGATCGCGTCGTCGATGGACGAACACGCCCGCTACGGCGGAGTCGTGCCGGAGGTGGCCGCGCGCGCACACCTTGAGGAGCTCGTTCCGGCGATCCGGGCGGCCGCGCTGGAGGCCGGCATCCGTTTGGAGGACATCGATGCGGTGGCCGTGACCTGCGGCCCCGGTCTGGCCGGCGCGCTCATGGTCGGAGTCGGCGCGGCCAAGGCACTAGCCATCTCGCTCGGCAAACCGATCTACGCGGTCAACCACCTCGTCGGTCACGTCGGGGCCGATGTGCTTCGACTCGGCGCAGACGACTCCACGAAGCCGCTGGAATACCCCACCGTTGCGCTTCTCGTCAGCGGCGGTCACACCTCACTGCTGCTGGTGCGCGATCTGGTCTCCGACGTCGAACTGCTCGGCGAGACCATCGACGACGCGGCCGGCGAGGCCTTCGACAAGGTGGCCCGCCTGCTCGGCCTGCCCTACCCGGGCGGACCCCAGATCGACCGGGCCGCGCGGGAAGGCAATCCCGCGGCCATCCGTTTCCCCCGCGGTCTCAGCCAGACCAAGGACATGGCGAAACACCGGTACGACTTCTCGTTCTCCGGGCTCAAGACCTCGGTCGCGCGCTGGGTCGAGCAGAGACGCGACGCGGATGAGTCGGTGCCGCTGGCCGACGTGGCCGCCAGTTTCCGAGAGGCGGTCGTCGACATCCTCCTGACCAAGGCCGTCGCGGCCTGCGTCGACCTCGGTGTGCCGAGGCTCCTGCTCGGGGGCGGCGTGATCGCCAACGCCCGGCTGCGTCAGGTGGCCCAGGAGCGCACGGATGCCGCCGGCATCGCCCTGCGCATCCCGCCTCTGTCGCTCTGCACCGACAACGGCGCCATGATCGCCGCCCTCGGGGCGCAGCTGATCATGGCCGGGCATGCGCCTTCGTCACTGGAGTTCGGGGCGGACTCCACCCTTCCGGTCTCCGAGATCCAGGTCTGAAACCCCCTCCCACCGGTATTTCGCCACCGGACGGGTATTCTGGCTTCGGCAGGCGACGTTTGTTCGTGCGATCAACACCTTGTCCGACTGGGAGCCAGATTGGCAGCCCAGATGCACCATTCCCGAAGGAGCAATCGACATGACCGACCCCAACGAGCCGCCGGTTAACCCGCCCATGTTCCAGCCGCCGGCGGCGCAGGCCGCTCCGGCCTACGCCCAGCCGGGCTACCCTCAGTCCTACGCGCCGCAGGGCCCGTCCGAGAAGTACAACGTGCTGTCCATTGTGTCGCTCGTGACCTCGGTGCTCGGGATCTCCCTGGTCGGCATCATCACCGGCCACATCGGTCTGAGCCAGATCGGGAAGACCGGAGAAAAGGGACGGGGACTCGCGATTGCCGGCCTCATTGTCGGCTACGCCGGCCTGGCGGCTCAGCTCCTGGCCGTCGTCCTGCTGATCCCGTTGATGATCGCGATCGCGAACGACCCGACCCTGCTCAATACCTACTGACCTGGAGGCCACGGGCAGAAACCCTGCGCGTCGATGACCCGTGACCCGATATGCAATTAGCGACGCCACCCCGTCGTCCGGAAAGGAATGAATTCGCATGAGCGATTCCAACAACCCCAGCAACTCTGACGTGCCCCGCGTGCCTGACGTGCCCCAGGTGCCCGGCGTGCCGGAGGTGCCTGACGTGCCGCAGGTCCCCGATATCCCGCGCGACGAGCAGGGGGCGTCCGCCGCCCCGCCGGCGTACAACGGCCCGACCCCGCCGGCCTCCGTTCCGCCCGCCTTCGGCGCCGCGACCCCGCCGCCCGGCTACGACACCCCGGCGATGACCCAGGCGCCTGCCCATGGCGGCGCGTATTCGTCGCCCTTCGGTGCGGTCGCCGCGAAGCAGCCGATTTTCAGCATCTTGGCGCTGGTCGCCGGCGTTATCGGCGTGCTCGGCTCGCCGATCGTGTTCCTCCCGATTGTGGGTGGCATCCTCGGACTGTTCATCCCCGCCGCCGCGGTCGTCCTGGGCTTCCTCGGTAAGTCGAAGGAGCCGCAGGCGAGGGGCTTCTGGCTGACCGGGCTGATCACGGGGTTCATCGGCGTCGGTCTGGCACTGGTCAGTATCGTGATCTGGTCTGTCTTCTTCGCCACCATCCCCACCTCGTCGTACTGAGCGGAAGATAGCAGCGGGGATGGTTGGGGAGGAACGGGACTGGTCCCGCAACGATGACTTCCGGGTCGACCTCACCCGGCCTCCGGCGCCCGCTCCGGGGGAGCTGGACTACGCGTCGACCATCACAGCCCCTACCGAATGGGTGCCGTACGTCTACACCGACAGCGAGCTGACCGCGCAGGCAGGCCAGGGCGGGCTGTCCATCGCATCGCTCGTCTTCGGGCTGCTGGGGCTGCTGATCGCGGTCTTCGGCGTCTGGGGTGCGGCGCTCTCCCTGGCCGCGGTCGTGCTGGCCGTGATGGCCCGCGTGACCGAGCGCCGTGCCGGCACCGCGTGGGCCTACGGGCTGTGGACCGGGCTGGCCGGGCTGGTCCTCGCGGTCGGGTGGGTGTTGATCGTCACACAGGTGCTGACGGTCGTGCCCGGCTGAGCCATGCTGTCCTTCGCCGCTGGCCTCAGTCGAGTGGCGGAATCCGCTCCACCAGCAGAGCCACCCGGTGGCCGGCGGCCCGGGTGAGCACGAGCGTCGCCGACTCGGGGCCCTTGAGCTTCAGTCGGGTGCGCAGGGTGGCCGGGTCGACGTCCACGCCGCGTTTCTTGATCTCGAGAGTGCCGATGCGGCGTTCTTGTAGGCCCAGCCGCAGCTTCTTCTCGTCGACCGGCAGCACCTCGAGCACCCGGAATGCGGTGGCGAAGGGCGTGCGTTGCAGGGTCTCGGAGGTGAAATACGCGATCCCCTCGCTCAGCATCGACGCGTCGAGCGACCGGGCCAGGTCCCCGATCAGACGTGCACGGATGATCGCGCCGTCCGGCTCGTACAGGTAGTCGCCCAGCACTCCCACCGGGGCATCCGTGCTGTCGTGGGGCGCGGTCAGTTCGTGGATCCCGGTCCGGCCGAGCAGCAGGGCGGAGCGACGGATGCCGGCGCGCGCCAGTGCTCCGAACCACAGCCCCATCTCCACGAGCTTGCCGTCCACGGAGACCCACTGCGACTCGGCCTCCGCGGGGATCAGCTCGCGGTCGTGGCCCGGCCCGAGCTTGACGCCGACGGGCATCCGCTCACTGAGACCGAAGACAAAATCGAGGTGCGGGGAGTAGTCCTCCGGCCGGGTCAGGCGCGAGGTGTTGGAGTGCCCGGCGGTGCGCCGGGCCGGGTCGAGCCAGGCGGCGTCGAAGCCGGCCAGGTCGACGTCTTCCGCGGACGAGTGCAGCACGCTCGCGTTCTCGAACGGAGCCAGGTTGTAGCTGGCGACGGTCGCGGTCACCTCGTCGGCGTCCACCCCCGTCACCGTGAGGTCCATGGCGGCCAGGGCCATGGCGTCGCCTCCGATGCCGCAGCCGAGGTCGACGACCCGGTTCAGGGACGCGCCCGCGAAGCGGCCGGCGTGCAGCGCCGCCACCCGCAGCCGGGTGGCCTGCTCGAGGCCGGCCTCCGTAAACAGCATGCGGCCGGCGAACTCGCCGAACTTGGGCACGGCCCTGGCTCGGAGCCGGGACTGGCTGAGCACCGCGGTGACCAGCTCGGGGCTGTGTCCGGCCTTGCGGAGTTCGCTCACCACCCGCACGACGTCGGCGGCCGCGTCGTACGGCGGCAACGAGTCCAGCAGGCGTAAACCGCCCGGCGATAACAGCTCGACGAGCTCTGAGCGTTCCATCGTGTAAACCTATCAACACGACGCATCTGGCACTCACGTTGCGTGAGTGCCAGATGCGCCCTAAACTCGTCTTGGCACTCTCGCTGTGAGTCTGCTAACTATGTCTTAGCTAAGAAAGAGGTCAACCGTGTCGGTCTCCATCAAGCCGCTCGAGGATCGCATCGTCATCAAGCAGGTCGACGCAGAGCAGACCACCGCATCAGGTCTGGTCATTCCTGACACCGCCAAGGAAAAGCCCCAGGAGGGCGAAGTTGTCGCAGTCGGCCCCGGCCGCATTGACGACAACGGCAACCGCATTCCACTCGACGTCGCCGTCGGCGACAAGGTGATCTACTCCAAGTACGGTGGAACCGAAGTCAAGTTCGGTGGTGAGGACCTCCTCGTCCTGTCGGCCCGCGACGTGCTCGCAGTCGTCGTTCGCTAGCCACACCCACGCAACGGTAGAATCCCGGATGGCCCTGGCCATCCGGGATTCGTCGTTAAGAAAGGTCCGCTGTGGCGCAAGACCCTCTTCCACCCGGGAAAATCCGCGCGGCCCGCCCGGCGCGGTCGGAGCAGAGCAAGGGACTGATCTACGCGGTCCTCGCCTACACCCTCTGGGGCACGCTGCCGCTCTACTTTCTGCTCCTCGCGCCCAGTGGTGCCTTCGAGATCGTGGCCTGGCGGGTTCTCTTCTCCCTGGTGTTCTGCGCACTGCTGATCACGGTCACGCGCAAGTGGAAGTCCTTCCTCGCGCTGCTGCGGAGGCCTCGAATCGTGTTCACCATGGGTCTGGCCGGCCTGCTGATCTTCGTCAACTGGCAGACCTACGTCTTCGCCGCCCTCAGCGGCCACGTGGTCGAGGCAGCCCTCGGCTACTTCATCAACCCGATCGTGACCGTGTTCCTCGGCGTCATTCTGCTGCGCGAGAGGCTGCGCCTGCTGCAGTGGGTGGCCGTGGGAATCAGCCTCGGGGCCGTCGTCGTGCTCACCGTCGGCTACGGCTCGCTGCCGTGGGTGTCGCTCATCCTCGCGTTCTCGTTCGGATTCTACGGATTGATCAAGAAAAGGGTCGGCCGCGACGTCGATGCCGTCGCCGGACTCACCCTCGAAACGGTCTGGCTCGCACCCATCGCCGTGGTGCAGCTGATCGTGGTGGCCTCTGTCTCCGGTCTCACCTTCGGAAGCGTGTCCATCTGGCATACCGTGGGGCTGCTGGCAGCAGGTGTTGTGACCGCTGTGCCGCTGTTGTTCTTCGCCGCCGCGGCCCGGCGCCTGCCTCTGACATACATGGGTCTGATCCAGTACTTCGCTCCGATCCTGCAGTTCCTGGTCGGCGTCTTCGTGCTGCTCGAGCCCATGCCGCCCGAGCGCTGGGTCGGTTTCGCACTGGTCTGGGTGGCGCTGGTCGTTCTCACGACCGACATGGTCCTCACCGGACGCGCGCCCCGGCGTGCGTCCCTTGAACCGGTCTGAGCCCCGCTACGCTCGGGGACGCACCTCGTATGTGAAAGGACACCGGATGCGCACTGCGTCGACTTCCCTGCCCGTCATCCTCGTCGGGGCGCTGGCCTGCGTGCTCCTGCTGTCCGGATGTAGGGCTGAGGTCGCGCCGCCCTCAGTCGAGCCCGCTGCCGCCGCGTCCGTCGTGGTGGCTCCGTCCGGTGACGGGACCGTGCGCCTCGGAACTCTGTTCCCCATGACGGGCCCGGCGGCGGCCAGTGGTGCGGCACAGGTGGCCGGCTCCGAACTGGCCGCCCGGGAGATCACCGAGCAGGGCCGAATTCTCGGGACTCCGATCGAGATCATCCACCGCGACTCCGCCGTCGACCCGGCGACGTCGCTGACCGACTTGTTGGCTCGTGGCGTCGACGTCGTGCTGTGGGACGCCACCGTTCCGATGCCGGGCGATCTGGCGGCCGCCGTCGCGGCGCCGCCGGTGGTACTGCTGTGGCTCGGCGACTTCGCGAACGGAGGCACGCCGCTGGCCGCCAGTGACGGCTTCGCAGCGCGCCTGCGCACCCTCGATCCAGGGCTGGTCGACACTGCCGGCGGCGGTGAAGCCTATGACGGAGTCGTCTTGAGCGCCCTGGCCGCAGCACGGGCCGGAGACGACGGTGCGGCGTCGATCAGGCCCGCTCTCGACCAGGTCAGTACCGGGGCGTTCGCCTGCGCATCCTGGGGAGAATGTGCGGCCGCGCTGGCCGATGCGCAACAGATCGCTTATCAGGGCGTCACCGGCCGCCGATCGTAACGATTTGGTCTGCGTTACACGGATGTAACCCGGTTGCCTTGTTTCGCGCGATTCCTGTCAATAATGTGACAGAACGGCAGTCAATCGACCGCTGTCATTTCTCATTCCTAGTCCCAAGGAGCAACATGAGCGTATTCGCGAAGGCCTCGGCCTCCCGCTCAGTTCGGGCAGTCGTCACTGGAGTCGCCTTGGTCGGCGTCAGTGCACTTCTGCTCACCGGCTGCAGCAGCAACACCACTGAGCCGGCTGCATCGGAAGCCCCCGCCGCGAGCGGAGACGCCCAGGCCATCACGGCCGGCGACCGTGACCTGACCCTGAAGGTCGGCACCATCCTTCCCCAGAGTGGCGCCCTGGCCTTCCTCGGCCCGCCCGAAGAAGCCGGCGTCGCCCTGGCCGTCAAGGACATCAACGACGCGAACCTCGGATTGACCGTTGAGGCCATCTTCCGTGACTCCGGCGACACCACGACGGACACCGCGACCGGTTCGGTGACCGACCTTCTCTCGCAGAAGGTTTCCGCCATCATCGGCGCGGCATCCTCCGGCGTCTCCAAGACCGTGATCGACCAGATCACCGGCGCGGGCGTCGTGCAGTTCTCCCCGGCCAACACCTCGGCGGACTTCACGAAGTACGCCGACAAGGACCTCTACTGGCGCACCGCGCCGTCCGACCTGCTGCAGGGTGAAGTCCTGGGCACCCAGATCGCCGACGACGGCAACAGCACCCTCGGCCTGATCGTGCTCAACGACTCTTACGGCACCGGCCTGGCCGAGTCCACGACGACCGCCTTCGAGGCTGCGGGCGGCGAGGTTGTCGCCACGTCCCTGTTCAACGAGGGTGACTCCAACTTCGCCGCTCAGATCTCCGAAGTGACCGCCGCCAACCCCGACGCGATCGCCCTGATCACGTTCGACCAGGCCAAGGTCATCACCCCCGCACTGGTCGGCTCCGGCTTCCCCGGTGGCAACCTGTACTTCGTGGACGGCAACCTGTCCGACTACAGCAAGGACTTCGACGCCGGCATCATCACCGGTGCCAAGGGCACGCTGCCCGGCCTCGACGTAGGAACCCTCGGCGACTTCACCGATCGTCTCAAGGAGATCGACCCCACCCTGACCGACTTCAGCTACGCGGCAGAATCTTACGACGCCGTCATGCTCGTCGCGCTGGCCGCCTACGCGGCCAACGACGTCTCGGGTGAGGCCATCTCCAAGCACCTCCGCCAGGTCTCTGGGGGAACCGGCGACGGCACCACGGTCTCCGACTTCACCGCGGCGGCTAAAGCCCTCGCGGCCGGCGACCAGGTCGACTACGAGGGCTTCTCCGGCCCGGTCACGTTCGATGAGAACGGCGACCCGACCGAGGCAACCATCGGCGTCTACGAGTACCTCGAAGACAACACGTACAAGCGCATCAACTAGTCACGATTCGTCGCTGACCGGCATTCGATCTGGAAGGGCCCCGACTTCGGTCGGGGCCCTTCTTCGTGCGCCCGGTGACGGCCGTCACCCGGTGACGCCCCTCTCCCGGACACGATCGGCGTCACCGGACACGGAGCACCGGACACACGGAAGCGGCGCCCGAAGATCTCGGGCGCCGCTTCGTCGTGCGGGGCGTGCAGTCGGTGCTGGCGGCTCCGGCTAGTCGTCCTGGCCGAGGGTGCCGAGGTAGAGGCCGATCACCTTGGGATCGTTCAGCAGCTCGCGGCCGGTGCCCGTGTAGGCGTCACGGCCCTGGTCGAGCACGTAACCGCGGTCGCAGATCTGCAGGCACCGGCGCGCATTCTGCTCCACCATGATCGTGGTCACGCCGGCCTTGTTGATCTCCTTGACACGCAGGAACGCCTCGTCCTGGCGCACGGGGGAGAGGCCTGCGCTCGGCTCGTCGAGCAGCAGTACGTGCGGGCCCATCATCAGCGCCCGCGACATGGCCACCATCTGGCGTTCCCCGCCGGACAGCGATCCGGCGCGCTGCTGCAGACGCTTCCCGAGCTCCGGGAAGATCTCCGTGACGAACTCGAGGCGTTCGGTCAGGCCTTTCGGCTTCAGGAACATGCCCATCTCCAGGTTTTCCTGGATCGTGAGCGTGGGGAAGACGTTGTTCGTCTGGGGCACGAAACCGACGCCCTTGGCCACGAGCTTGTTCGCCTTGAGGTTGGTGATGTTCTCGCCGCGAAGCAGGATCTCACCCTCCCGGACCTTGACCTGGCCGAAGATCGACTTGAGCAGCGTGGACTTGCCGGCGCCGTTCGGGCCGATGATCCCGATCAGCTCGCCGTCGTAGGCGGTCAGGGAGCAGGCGTTGAGGATGTTGACGCCCGGCAGGTAGCCGGCCGTCACCGTCTTGACCTCGACGACGGGCTGCCCGGTGGGCGTGTAAGCCGGCGCGGCGGCGGGGCTGGTGTTCGTCAATCGAGCAACTCCTTAATGGCTTCCACATGTTCTGTTTCGGCGGCCGGATCCTCGCCGAGGTCCTCGTCGTGGTGCTGACCCAGGTAGGCGTCGATCACGGCGGGGTTACGCATCACCTCGTGCGGGTCGCCCTCGGCGACCACGCGGCCTTCGGCCATCACGATGACCCAGTCGGCGATGTGGCGCACCATATGCATGTCGTGTTCGACGAACAGAACCGTCATGCCCTCCGCCTTCAGGTTGAGGATGTGGTCCAGTAGCGACTGCGTCAGTGCCGGGTTCACCCCGGCCATCGGCTCGTCGAGCATCACCAGGCTCGGCTCGCTCATCAGCGCCCGTGCCATCTCGAGCAGCTTGCGCTGCCCGCCGGAGAGGCTTGCGGCGTAGTCATCCTTCTTGGTGTCGAGCTTGAACCGTTCGAGGATATCGAGGGCCTGCACCCTGTTCGCCTCCTCCTGTTTGGCCCAGAAGAAGGGGAAGATCGCCCGGAACAGGTTCTCGCCGGCCTGGCCCTTGGCGCCGAGCAGCATGTTGTCCATGACGGTCAGCAGGCCGAGCGCCTTGGTGAGCTGGAAAGTGCGCACCTGGCCCATCCGGGCCACCTTGAACGCGGGCATCCCCGACAGGGGGCGACCCTCGAAGGTCCACGACCCGGTGTCAGGCTTGTCGAAGCCCGTCAGCAGGTTGAACAGGGTGGTCTTGCCGGCTCCGTTGGGCCCGATCAGCGCCGTGATGGCGCCGCGCGGGATCTCGACGTGGTCGACGTCGACGGCCTTGAGACCGCCGAAGGTTCGACTCACGCCGTCGGCAACCAGGATCGGGTCGCGCTTCTTGCAGCCCGGTTCGGCCTCGCCGATGTGCAGGTCGGTCGACTTGACCGGCTTGTTGCTGGGAACGGTGTTATTTGACAAAGGCCAACTCCTTCTTGTTTCCGAAGATGCCTTGCGGTCTGAAGATGACTATAAGCATGATCGCCACTCCGACCAGGATGAAGCGCAGCTGGCCGGCCTGAATGCTGGTGATGAAAGGGATCCAGCCTGCCTCCACCGCTCGGGCGATGAACCCGGAGAAGAAGGAGAGCAGAACCCAGAAGACCATCGAGCCGATGACCGGCCCGAGAATCGTCGACGCGCCGCCGAGCAGGAGGATCGCGTAGATGAAGAACGTCAGGGACGTCTGATAATTCGAGGGCACCACCGCACGGGGAAGCACAAAGATCATTCCGGCGATCGTGCCGAACACGCCACCGAGAATCAGAGACTGCATCTTGTAGGAGTAGACGTTCTTGCCGAGCGCGCGCACAGCATCCTCGTCTTCACGGATTCCCTTGATCACGCGACCCCACGGGCTGCGCATGATCTGCCAGGTGAACAGGCAGGCGAGGGCCACGATCGACCAGGCCACGATGCGCAGCCACCAGTCGTACTCGTTGTACTCGAAGGGGCCGAAGCCGTAGCGCCCCTCCGGGATCGGGTTGAGGCCGGCGAAACCGCCCTTGTAGCCGCTCAGGCCGTTCGCGGAACCCGTGATGGACTGGAACGTGTTCGTCGTGAACAGGAGGCGCACGATCTCGGCCGCCGCGATCGTCACGATCGCGAGGTAGTCCGCGCGCAGGCGGAGCGTCGGGATGCCCAGGACCAGGGCGAAAACGACGGATGCGCCGACCCCCACCAGCACGGCACCCCAGACGGGGAAACCGAAGCTGAGGGTGGAGATGGCGAACCCGTAGGCTCCGAGGGCCATGAAGCCGGCCTGGCCGAAGTTCAGGAGGCCGGTGTATCCGAAGTGGATCGCCAGCCCGAGAGCCGCGAGGGCGTAGGCGGCGGTGGTCGGGCTGATCAGCTCGACGGCTGCGTTGCTAAAGATTGCTCCCCAGTCGATCATCGGATGCCCTTCTAGCCAATTCTCTCTTTGCGACCCAGGATGCCTTGCGGCCGAAGCAGCAGCACCAGGATCAACACGACAAGTGCACCGACGTATTTAAGGTCGGAGGGAAGCAACAGCGTCGACAGTTCGACGAACAGGCCGACGATGATCGAACCGATCAGGGCGCCGAAAGCGGTGCCGAGACCGCCGAGGGTCACGGCCGCGAAGACGAGCAGCAGGATCTGGAAACCCATATCCCAGCTGACGCCCGGGCGGAAGTAGGCCCACAGAATTCCGCTGAGGCCGGCGAGGGCCCCACCGAGCACCCAGACGATCCGGATGACGCCGTCGACGTCGATCCCGCTGGCCGAGGCCAGGCTGGGATTGTCGGAGACCGCGCGGGTGGCCTTGCCGATGCGGGTGCGCAACAGGAAGTAGGAAACGGCCAACAGCACCACGATGCTGATGCCCATGCTGGCCACGTCGATCATCGAGAGCCGGATCGGACCCAGCTGCATGTCGGCGAGGCCGGATCCCGGAAGCTGGCTCGTTCCGCCGCCGACGAAGATCTGGAACAGGTAGCGCAGGGCGAGCGAGAGGCCGATGCTCACGATCATCAGTGGGATCAGACCGACGCCCTTGCGGCGCAGCGGCTTCCAGATCACCGCGTCCAGGCTCCAGCCGAAGCCCGCGCTCAGCGCGACGGCGATGATGATCGCCAGCCAGATCGGCAGGCCGAGCGTGACCGAGAAGAGGAGGGACATCAGCGCGCCGAAGGTGATCATCTCCGCATGCGCGAAGTTGCTCAGCCCGGTGGTGCCGAAGATCAGGGACAGCCCGATCGCGGCGAGGGCCAGGAGCAGACCGAAGTTCAGCCCGTTGACGAACCGATTGATGAACTGGTCAAAGAAGCTCACCGTCGTGCGCGTGCCCTCACCGAGGAAGAAGTTGACCGACTTCACCTTCGTGAGCGCGAATTCCGCCTCGATCACGCTGCCGCCCTTAGCGACGACGACGCCCTCGGGGAGGGTCTCCTCATCGAGGGTGACGGTGTAGGCGGCCTTCTCGGGCACGCCGACCTTCCACTTGCCGTCGGCACCCGTTTCCACGGATGCTTCATAGCCGGCCCCCTCGACGGTGATCAGCACATTGTCGAGCGGTTTCTGGTCGAACTGCACATTGCCGGTGAGTACGAACTCGTACTCATCGGTTCCGACCTCGTCGGCATGAGCCGGACTGGCCGAGACGGTGGCGAATGTGGACATAGTCAGGGCTGCGAAGAGCAGGCCGAAAAAGATCACCAGCATTCTGGGTGAGAATCTGCGAACAGCTTCAGGGGAATTCACTGCACCTCCATGGCGGCACCGTTGGGTCTGTGACCGAGCGTGCCCCGGGTCTCACCTACCAACATCTTTGTTGACAGTAAGTGAAGATTATGTCGCATATGTTCCGACGACGGCCGACACTCCCTAGATTCTCTGCTGAGGAATGCGCAGAGCGCAACGTCGCTTAACATTGAGAAGCCGGTAATCGAGTTGGATGGCCGCGTTTTCTCCACTTTCCTGCATTGTTAAAAGGGGTTTCATGGATCAGCCAGATCCGTTCGGTTTCACCGGGCTTACGTACGACGACGTCCTTCTTCTTCCGGGGCACACCGACGTCATTCCCAGTGAAGCCGGGACAATGTCTCGGTTGACGCGCCGGATCAGCGTGGCCACGCCGCTGCTGTCCAGCGCGATGGACACCGTCACCGAGACCCGGATGGCCATCGCGATGGCCCGTGAGGGTGGCCTCGGCGTGCTGCACCGCAACCTCTCGATCGCGGACCAGGCCGAGCAGGTCGACCTCGTCAAACGCAGCGAATCCGGCATGATTACCAATCCGGTAACAACTTCGCCCGACGCCACCGTTGCGGAGGTCGACGCCCTCTGCGGGCAGTACCGGATCAGCGGTCTTCCCGTCGTCGACGCCGACGGCGTGCTCGTGGGCATCATCACAAACCGGGACATGCGGTTCGTCTCCACCACCAAAAAGCACACGACCCGGGTGCGCGAGGTGATGACGACGGCACCGCTGATCACGGGCAAGGTCGGCATGGCCCCGATGGACGCCGTCGCCATCTTCGCCACCCACAAGATCGAGAAGCTTCCCCTCGTCGACGACCACGGCCGCCTGACGGGCCTGATCACGGTCAAGGACTTCGACAAGAGCGAGGAATACCCCTTCGCCACCAAGGACGATGCCGGACGACTGCGCGTCGGCGCGGCCATCGGCTTCTTCGGCGACGCCTGGCAGCGCGCCACCGCACTTCTCGAGGCAGGCGTCGACGTGCTCGTGGTCGACACCGCCAACGGCGACAGCGCCGGGGTGCTCGAGATCATCCGTCGCCTGAAGTCCGACCCTGCCTTCGAGGGGGTCGACGTGATCGGCGGCAACGTGGCCACCCGCTCCGGCGCCCAGGCCCTCATCGACGCCGGCGTCGACGCGATCAAGGTCGGGGTCGGCCCCGGCTCGATCTGCACCACCCGCATCGTCGCCGGCGTCGGCGTGCCGCAGATCACCGCCGTCTACCAGGCGTCGCTCGCGGCCCGGGAGACCGGCATCCCGGTCATCGCCGACGGCGGGCTGCAGTATTCCGGCGACATCGCCAAGGCACTGGTCGCCGGCGCGGACACCGTCATGCTCGGCTCCCTGCTCGCCGGCTGTGACGAGAGCCCCGGCGAGCTTGTCTTCGTCAACGGCAAGCAGTTCAAGACCTACCGCGGCATGGGCTCGCTCGGCGCGCTGCAGAGCCGCGGCACGAAGACCTCCTACTCCAAGGACCGCTACTTCCAGTCGGATGTCCCCTCCGACGACAAACTCATCCCGGAAGGCATCGAGGGCCAGGTCCCGTATCGCGGACCGGTGTCCGCCGTGGCCTACCAGCTGATCGGCGGCCTGCGCCAGTCCATGTTCTACGTGGGCGCGCGCACGATCGACGAGCTCAAACAGAAGGGTAAGTTCGTACGGATCACGTCCGCCGGGCTCAAGGAGTCGCACCCGCACGACGTGCAGATCGTGGTCGAGGCGCCCAACTACCGCCGCTGACAGTACTCGAGGGCGACTAGGCGGCCGCGGCCAGCCGGGAGACCGCTTCCGCGAGCACCTCAGGTGAACACCCGAAGTTGAGACGCGCGAAGCCCCGGCCCGGTTCGCCGAACATCGGGCCGGGGCTGAGCGCGACCCGGGCCTGCTCGAGTGCGACCAGCGCCGGGTCGTCACCCCAGCCGAGGCTCCGCAGGTCAAGCCAGGCCAGGTAGCCGGCCCCTGGCTGCCGGTAGCCGACCCCGGGCAGTTGCGCGTCGAGCAGCGCGGCGAGCTCGTGCCGATTGTCGTCGAGGGCCGCGATCACCCCGTCCAGCCACGGCTCCCCGTCGCGGAACGCCGCGATGCCGGCGATCAGCCCGAACTGGCTTGTGCGCCAGGACACCTCCTGGGGCAGGGCGGCGAGCTCGGCGCGCATCCGTTCGCCGGCGGTGACGAGAAGCGCGCATTTGAGGCCGGCCAGGTTCCAGGCCTTGCTCGCGCTCGTCACGCAGACGCCGTGGTCGGCGGCCTCGGTGGAGACCGTGAGGTAGGGCGTGAAAGCGGCGTCGGTGTAGGTCAGCGGGGCGTGGACCTCGTCGCTGACGACCGTGACGCCGTAGTGGGCGGCGAGCTCGGACAGCGCCGTAAGGTCCTGGACGGTGTGCGGATGCCCGATCGGGTTGTGCGGGTTGCAGAGCAGCACGCAGCGCACGCCCGATCGGAAGGCGCGCTCGAGGCCGTCCAGGTCGAGGGTCCAGCCGGTCTGACCGGCGAGGAGTGGCACGGCGTGCGGCACCCCGCCGGCCTCGGGCACGAGGTCGAAGAACGGCGGGTAGACCGGGGGAGTGATCACAACCCGGTCGCCGGGCCTGATCAGCATTCGCAGGGTCTCCACGATGGCCACGCTGACATCCGTCGTGGTGGTCACCTGCTCCGGGTCGACCTGCCAGCCCCAGCGGCGACCGGCGAACCCCGCGAAGGCCGCGCCAAGCCCGTTGACCGGTGCGACATACCCGGTGTCGCTGCGCCGCACCGCCGCTGTCAACGCGTCCCGGATAGGTTCGGCGAGCGGAAAGTCGGACTCGGCGACGAAGAGCGGCAGCACATCGGCGGGAAAACTGCGCCATTTCATGCTGGTGCGCTCGCGCAGGAAGGACAGAGGGTCGGCGGTGACGTCCATCACCTCAGGATGCACCCCGCGGCATCCGTCGTCGAGGAGCGCCGCGGCACCTAAACTGAAATCATGGAAATCGAGATCGGCCGCTCCAAGCGCGCCCGCCGCGTGTACGCCTTCGACGACATCGCGATTGTGCCCAGCCGGCGCACCCGCGACCCGGAGGATGTGTCGGTCGACTGGACCATCGACGCGTATCAATTCTCGATCCCGTTCCTCGCGGCGCCGATGGACTCCGTGGTCTCCCCGCAGACGGCCATCATGATGGGTCAGCTCGGCGGCGTCGGCGTGCTCGACCTCGAGGGCCTCTGGACCCGCTATGACAACCCCGAGCCGCTCCTCGCCGAGATCCGCGAGCTGCCCGCCGACCGGGCCACCGCGCGCATGCAGGAGATGTACTCCGAGCCGATCAAGCCTGAGCTCGTCACCGCCCGCCTCGCGGAGATCCGCGCGGCCGGCGTGACTGTGGCCGGCGCCCTGTCGCCGCAGCGCACGCAGGAATTGTACGAGACCGTCGTCGCCGCCGGCGTCGACCTGTTCGTCATCCGCGGAACCACCGTTTCTGCCGAGCACGTCTCGCAGAACCAGGAACCCCTCAACCTCAAGAAGTTCATCTACGAACTCGACGTACCCGTGATCGTGGGCGGGGCGGCGACCTACACCGCGGCCCTGCACCTCATGCGCACGGGTGCGGCCGGCGTGCTCGTCGGATTCGGCGGCGGCGCGGCCTCGACCACGCGCGCCTCCCTCGGCATCCACGCGCCCATGGCCACGGCCGTGGCCGATGTCGCCGGTGCCCGTCGGGACTACATGGACGAGTCCGGTGGACGCTACGTGCACGTCATCGCTGACGGCGGCCTCAACACCTCCGGCGACATCGTCAAGGCCATCGCCTGCGGCGCCGACGCCGTCATGCTCGGCACCGCGCTGGCCCGGGCGACGGATGCCCCCGGCGGCGGCTTCCACTGGGGTGCCGAGGTGCACCACTCGAAGCTGCCCCGCGGCAAGCGGGTCGAGGTGGGAGCCCTGGCGCCGCTCGAGACCATTCTGTATGGCCCGACGCCGATCGCCGACGGCACCGCGAACCTCGTCGGCGCGCTGCGCCGGTCGATGGCGACCACCGGTTACTCCGACCTGAAGGAATTCCAGCGCGTCGAGGTGGTCGTCGCCCCGTACCGGGGGAATTAGACGGTTGTCGCGCCGCACCGAGTGAACTAGCGTCGGTATGAATTAGCGTCAGGTAAGCACCACACCATCCGGAATGGGAGTGAGCACATGGCACCAGGTAATTCGGCGTCGCGATCCACGAAACTGGGTCCGGAGGAACGAGCTGCGGCCCTCGAACGGCTGAAGGGCAAAGAGCTCGACATCCTCGTGGTCGGCGGCGGCATCGTCGGCACCGGAGCCGCCCTGGACGCGGTCACCCGCGGCCTGAGCGTGGGAATCCTCGAGGCCAGGGACTGGGCGTCGGGAACGTCGAGCCGGTCGTCCAAACTGGTGCACGGCGGCATCCGCTACCTGGAACAGGCCGACTTCCGGTTGGTGCGCGAGGCTCTGACGGAGCGTGGCCTGCTCCTGCAGCGCATCGCCCCGCACCTGGTGAAGCCGGTGCGGTTCCTGTACCCGCTCAGGAAGCGCGTCACCGAGCGCTTCTACGTGGGCGCCGGCATGCTCCTCTACGACCTGTTTTCATATACCGGCGGGCGCGCCCCCGGTGTGCCGCATCACCGCCACCTGTCCAAGCGGCAGGTGAAGGGGCTTCTGCCCAGCCTGAACACCGACACGATCGTCGGCGGCATCACCTACTACGACGGGCAGGTCGACGACGCGCTCTACGTGGCCTCGCTCGTGCGCACCGCGTCGTTCTACGGGGCGCACGCGGCCAGCCGGGTGCGGGTCGAAGGATTCATCAAGGTGGGTGAGCGGGTGGTCGGCGTGCACGCCCACGACCTGCAGACCGATGAACGGTTCGAGGTGCGGGCCCGGCAGGTCGTGAACGCCACCGGGGTCTGGACCGACGACACGCAGCGCATGGTCGGCGAACGCGGCACGTTCAAGGTGCGCGCGTCGAAAGGCATCCACCTGGTCGTGCCCCGGGACCGGTTCCAGTCGGCCATGGGGCTGCTGCTGCGCACCGAGAAGAGCGTCCTGTTCGTGATCCCCTGGGGACGACACTGGCTGATCGGCACGACCGACACGGACTGGCATCTGGACAAGGCGCACCCGGCCGCCACCGCCGCCGACATCGACTACCTGCTCGAACACGTGAACGCCGTGCTCCGGGTGCCGCTGACCCGGGAGGACGTCGAGGGAGTCTACGCCGGCCTGCGGCCGCTCCTGGCCGGGGAGTCGGAGAGCACCTCGAAGCTGTCCCGCGAACACCTCGTCGGACACTCCGTGCCCGGCCTGGTGGTGATCGCGGGCGGAAAGTGGACCACGTACCGGGTGATGGCGAAGGATGCGATCGATGCGGCCGTCGACGCCTTCGACGAACGGGTCCCGGCCTCCACCACGGCGGAGATCCCGCTGCTCGGCGCCGAGGGCTACCAGGCCGCCTGGAACAAGCGCGGCCGGATCGCGCGGGCGTTCGGCCTGCACACCGTCCGCGTCGAGCACCTGCTGAACCGCTACGGCACCCTGACCGACGAGCTTCTCGACCTGATCCGCAAGACCCCGTCACTGGCGGACCCGCTGCCGGGGGCCGACGACTACATCGAGGCGGAGGTTGTGTACGCGGCCACGCATATGGGCGCCCTGCACCTCGAGGACGTGCTGGCTCGCCGCACTCGCATCTCGATCGAGGCCTGGGACCGCGGCGTCTCGGCGGCGCCCGTGGCCGCGCGGCTGATGGCCGGGGTGCTCGGCTGGGACGAAGCCCGGGAGACGCGCGAAGTGGGCACCTACCTCAAGCGGGTGGCGGCGGAACGCGCGTCGCAGCAGCAGCCCGACGACGAGTCCGCCGACCGCGTGCGGCTCGAGGCTCCGGACATCGCCGCCACGAAATAGGAGCGAGCCTCTCCTGCCGCCACCCTCGCCCGGCGTCCGCTCCCTGCCTCCGCTTGTCCGCTCGCACCCCGCCGGTGCGTGAACGAATTCGACGGAGATTCTGCCCTGTGGGGCCTGAAAAATGCCCGACAGCGCCGTTCAGAGCAAAATCTCCGTCGAATTGGTTAGGCCGGCAGAGCGCACGCGTGTGGCCAACTCAGGACATCCGTCGCCTGGGCTGCCCGCCCGACACGGACCAGAGCAGAACTCGTGCGGGTGCCCGGGCCCGGCCGGACGGATCTCCTGCGTTAGCCGCAACACCGAGCGGATGTGCCGCAGCGCCTTTGTGGTTCGGGCATCCGCCAGACACTCAGCCCCAGCCCGTACCAATTCGACGGAGATTTTGGCCCGTGCGGGGCAGAAAGCGCCCGACAGCGCCTTCGAGAGCAAAATCTCCGTCGAATTGGTGAGAGCAGTGGGCGGCGCGGCGGCGGGCCGCGGGGCCGCGGGGCTGGCGGCGCGACAGCGGGCGGGAGGCACGCAAACTCGCTCCGGTAGACTGGGCTGACTGCCCACAAACCTCAGGAGTTGCACCATGGTTGACGTTCGGCGGGTCAAACTTCCCGGGGTGGGAGTGCTGCACACCTTCATCACGGATGACGGCGGCAAAGTGGGCGTCATCGCCCACCGCTCGGGGCACAGCGACCTCATCACCTTCGCGGACGACGAGGGCGGCCCCGACGCCGCCAAGGTGTCCCTGCGGCTGAACGAAGACGAAGCGCACACACTCGCCGAGCTCCTCGGCGGCACCCAGATCACCGAGTCGCTCACCGCGCTCGACCAGATCCCCGGCCTCAGCATCGACTGGTTCACCGTCGACTACGAAGACCACATCGCCGGCCAGGCGCTCGGCAACCCCGCCGACCGCGGCATAGCCGGTCTGACGGTCGTGGCCGTCGTCCGCGGGGAGTCCGCGAACCCGGCGCCCGCCCACGACTTCCGTGTCTTCCCCGGCGACACGCTCGTCGTCGCCGGCTCGCCCGAGAAGGTCGCGAAGGCCTTCGCCTTCTTCCGCACCGGCGAGGTTAAGGCCAAGTCCGTCGACGCGCCGCCCGGGGGCTAAACATGCAACTCGGCGAAGACCTCATCACTCTTGGCATCCTGCTCGTCGTTGCCTATCTCCTCGGTCGTGCCGGAAAGCTGATCGGGCTGCCGTCCATCCCCATCTACATGATTGTCGGGCTCCTGGCCAGCCCGAACACCGGCTGGTTCCCGCTGGACTTCCAGTCGGCGGACATCGAACTGATCGCCATTTTCGGGCTGATCCTGCTCCTGTTCAGCCTCGGCCTCGAATTCGACCAGGAGGCGTTCTTCGGCGACGCCGGAAAACTCCTGATTTCCGGCGGCTCCTACGTTCTGATCAACATGGGAGTCGGCTTCGCGTTCGGCCTGATGGTCGGCTGGGGCAGCCGGGAGGCCCTTGTGATCGCCGGAATGACCGGCACCTCCTCGAGCGCCATCATCACCAAGCTCCTGATCGAACTGCGCCGGCTTGCCAACAAGGAAACTCCGATGATCCTCGGCGTGACCGTCGTCGGCGACATCTTCATCGCGGTCTACCTGGCGATCGTCTCCGTCGTGCTCAGCGGCAAGACCGAGGCCTGGCCGATCGTGCTGCAACTGAGCATCGCCTTCCTCTTTCTCGTCGTGATGTTCTCGGTGGCCCGCTGGGGCGCCAAAGTCGTCTCCCGGCTGATGCGCACCAAGGACGACGAACTGTTCACCATCCTCTTCTTCGGGCTCGCCGTGCTCTTTGCCGGGATCGGTGAGATCATCGGCGTGACGGATGCGATCGGGGCCTTCCTGATCGGGGTGGTGCTCGGCGCGAGCACGTACCGCGGCCGGATCGAGCGCGTCGCCGTACCCCTGCGCGACGTGTTCGGGGCTTTCTTCTTCCTCAACTTCGGCCTCGCGCTGAACGTGGCCGAATTCGGATCGGTGATCACCATCGTGTTCGCGGCCGTCGGCATGACCTTCGTGCTCAGCCTGATCTCCGGAATGCTGATGGCGAAACTGCACGGCATGGGCCCGCGGGAGGGACTCAACACCGCGGCCATCTTCGTCAACCGCGGCGAGTTCACGCTGATCCTGGCAACCCTGTCGGTGACCGCGGGTCTCGATCAGCGGCTGCAGCCCTTCGCCGGCCTCTACGTGCTCACGATGGCGATCCTGGGGCCGCTCTTCGCGGCGAACTCCGAGAAGATCGGCGCGGCCCTGCGGCGACGCCGGAAAGCCGTCCCGGCCCGGAAACGCGCCCACGACGTGATGCTGGCGGAGGAAATCGCCCTGGTCGAGGCGGCCACCGCCGCCGACACCGGCACGGATGCCCAACGCGCCGCCGACCGTCTCCTCGCCGACCACCGCCAGCGCCCGACCGCCGCGGCACCCGGCGCGGGGTCGGCCATGGCACCTGCCGACGCGACCGCCGACTCGGAGGCAGATGCCGCCGCGGCCGACGGACCGGCGTCCGCGGCCCCGGACTCCATGCTCGACTTCATCTCCGGCCGGCGTTCGGCCGAAACCGGCCCGGTCGACAAGCCGGCGCGTGACACCGCTTCAGGGGACTACTCATGATCACAACCATGCTCCGGCCGCGCTGGCTGATCGCGCTGCTGCTGGCGCTCGCGATCGCCGCGGCCTTCGCCCTGCTCGGCCGGTGGCAGCTCGAACGCGCCATCGCGTCCGGCGAAGTCGTGGAGCGCAGCACCGAGACCGTGCAGCCGCTCCACGAGGCGGTGTCGCCGGACGGGCCGCCGCGCGAGTCAGCGACCGGCCAGCTGGTCACCGTGGACGGCTCCTTCGTGCCGGGGGACGACGTGCTGATCAGCGAACGCCTCAACGGGGGCGACAGCGGTTTCTGGGTAGTGAGCCGCTTGTCGACGGTGGAAACGGCATCCGTGCCCGTCTCCACCATCGCCGTGGCTCGCGGCTGGGCCGCCACCGAGGAGGAGGCCAGGTCGGCGATCGAGGCGCTCTCGGCGCAGGCCGCCGCGCAGCAGCAGACCGTGACGGGCCGCTTCGTTCCCTCCGAGGCTCCCGTCGTGCCGGACGAGGACAGCGACCCGCGCACCCAGACCACGGTCTCCACCGCCGCGCTGATCAACCGGTGGGCGGACTTCACCGACCAGTCCGTCTACGCCGGCTACATCGTCGACACGGATGCTGCCGCGAACCTCACCGTGATCGACTCGCCCGTGCCCGGCAACGACGCATCGGTCAACTGGCTGAACATCTTCTACGCCCTCGAGTGGGCAGTCTTCGCCGGCTTCGCGGTGTTCCTCTGGTACCGCCTGGTTCGGGACGACTGGGAGCGTCAGCAGGAGCAGGCCGCCATCGACGCGACGGAGGCCGTCTAGAATTGGCCCATGCCACTTGACCCCAAGCCTGCCGACATCCCCAAAATCCCCGGTGCGCTCCGGCTCTACAAGGTTTCCTCGGTCATCACCGGTGTCTTCCTGCTGCTGCTCTGCGTCGAGGTCTTCCTGAAGTTCGTGCTGCAGCTCGAAATCGAAGTCGGCGGCCCGAACGGGATCATCGCCCTCGTCGCCCGGGACTCGGTGACCGCATTCAACCTGAGCACCGGCATCCTGATCGTGCACGGCTGGCTGTACGTGCTCTACCTGTTCAGTGACTTCCAGCTCTGGAGCCTGATGCGCTGGTCATTCCCCAAGTTTCTGCTGATCGCACTCGGAGGCATCATTCCTACCCTGTCCTTCTTCCTCGAGGTGCGCGTCGCGCGCGAGGTCAACGCCTTCCTGGCGACGCACGCCGACTCGTCTGCCGCTGCCGCTGGGGCCGAGGCCCGCTCGTGAGCGCCGCTGTGAGCGCCTCGACCGGTGCCCGCCCCGTTCTGGTGGTCGACTTCGGTGCCCAGTACGCGCAGCTGATCGCGCGCCGGGTGCGCGAGGCATCCGTCTACTCCGAGATCGTGGCCCACTCGATCACCGCGGCCGAGGTCGCGGAGAAGAACCCGCTCGGCATCGTGCTCAGCGGCGGGCCGTCCAGCGTCTACGCCGAGGGTGCCCCCACCTTCGACCCGGACATCTTCGACCTGGGCATCCCGATCCTGGGCATCTGCTACGGCTTTCAGGTGATGGCCACGACCCTTGGCGGCGAGGTGGCCCGCACTGGCCGGAGCGAGTACGGCGCGACCCCGGTCAGAGTCACCGACAGCGGCAACGCGTTGCTGGCCGGGCAGCCGGCCGAGCAGACGGCGTGGATGAGCCACGGTGACTCCGTGTCGAAAGCCCCCGCCGGCTTCTCGGTGCTCGCGTCCACGAGTTCCACCCCGGTCGCCGCCTTCGCGAACGATACGCGCCGGCTCTACGGCGTGCAGTGGCACCCCGAGGTCAAGCACTCCGAATTCGGCCAGAACGTGCTCGAGAACTTCCTGCACCGCGCCGCCGGCATCCCCGCCGACTGGAACAGCGGCAACGTCATCGCCGAACAGGTGGCCCGCATCCAGGCCCAGGTCGGCACCGGCAAGGTCATCTGCGGGCTCTCCGGCGGAGTCGATTCCGCCGTGGCCGCTGCCCTCGTGCACAAGGCCATCGGCGACCAGCTCGTCTGCGTGTTCGTCGACCACGGCCTGCTCCGCCAGGACGAGCGCCGTCAGGTCGAGGAAGACTTCGTCAAGGCCACCGGCGTGCGTCTGGTCACCGTCGATGTGCGTGAGCGGTTCCTGACCGCGCTGGAGGGCGTCAGCGACCCGGAGACCAAGCGCAAGATCATCGGTCGTGAGTTCATCCGCACCTTCGAGCAGGCTCAGGCCGAATTGATCAAGGAAGCGGCGGCAACGAATGAAGACCCGATCCGCTTCCTTGTGCAGGGCACCCTGTACCCGGACGTCGTCGAGTCCGGCGGCGGCAGCGGCACCGCCAACATCAAGAGCCACCACAACGTCGGGGGCCTGCCGGAAGACCTGCAGTTCGAATTGATCGAACCGCTGCGCACCCTGTTCAAAGACGAAGTGCGCGCGATCGGCGCCGAGCTGGGACTGCCGGCCGAGATCGTGCAGCGCCAGCCGTTCCCCGGACCCGGACTCGGCATCCGCATCGTGGGCTCGATCACCCAGGACCGGCTCGACCTGCTTCGCCACGCGGATGCGATCGTGCGCGCCGAGCTGAGCGCCGCGGGCCTCGACCGTGAGATCTGGCAGTGCCCGGTGGTGCTGCTCGCCGACGTGCGGTCCGTGGGCGTGCAGGGTGACGGCCGCACCTACGGGCACCCGATCGTGTTGCGCCCGGTGTCGTCGGAAGACGCCATGACGGCCGACTGGACCCGCCTGCCGTACGACCTGCTGGCGCGGATCTCGAACCGGATCACGAACGAGGTGGACGGGGTGAACCGCGTCGTGCTCGACGTCACGTCCAAGCCGCCGGGGACCATCGAATGGGAGTAGGGGAATGCTGCCGGTTGTGATGCGGGGAGTAAGAGTGTCGCTCCTCAGCTCAAACTATGGGCGGCGGATGCCGGACCCTCCGCTTCGCTCCGGGGCCGGCATCCGCCGCCCATAACTCGACACCCCGCGACACGCCCTCTCCCCGCCTCGCGATCGCTGAGGGACAAGCAACTTTGGGGGTGAGTACGACGAAAGGGCCGCCCCGATGGGGCGGCCCTTTCTGCGTGCGGTCGTGCGGCGGGGTGGGTACTACTCGCGGGCGATGGCGAAGATGCGGAGCATCTCGACGTAGAGCCAGACGACGGTGAGCATGATGCCGAAGGCCCCGGTCCAGCCGTACTTGCGGGGGATTCGGTTGTTGACGCCGCGCTGGATGAAGTCGAAGTCGAGCACCAGCGAGTACGCGGCCATGATCACGGCGAGGACGCCGATCAGGAGGCCGATCGGGATGCCGAAGATCTCGGCGCTGCGAAGACCGAACGCGTTGTCGGTCGCGCCGAAGACCATCATGCCGAAGTTGATCAGCGAGAACACGCCGTAGCCGATCATGGCGATCATGAAGACCTTGGTGGCCTTCTTGGAGGCGCGGATCTTGCCGCTGGCGAAGAGGGCCAGCGTGACGCCGACGACGACGAGCGTGGCGAGCACGGCCTGGGTGACGACACCCGGGTAGATCTGCTCGAAGACGATCGAGATGCCACCGACGAAGAGGCCCTGGGCCGCGGCGTACGCGAGGATCAGGGGCGGCGACGGCTCCTTTTTGAACGCGTTGACCAGTCCGAGGACCAGACCCGCGATCGCGCCGACGATGAGCGGCAGCATCGTCACCGGGGTGACCAGCCAGCCGATGGCTGCGGTCACCAGCAGCAAGGCGAAGCTGAGCACCGTCTTGCGGATGGTGTCGTCGTAGCTCATCCGGTCGGTGTCCTGTGAACCGGCGGAGGGAGCGTTGAACATGCCCTGCAGGTCGCTGTCGGAGAGCACCTTGCCACCTGCAGTGGCGCCAGGAGCGCCGAACGCGGCGTTTCGGGAGAATGCGGGGTTGGAAGATGCCATGGTTGCCGAAGCTCACAATCAAGTGGGTAGGTAGCGGAGCCAACACCGGTAAGTGCTGGACGGTTCCTAGATTCTATTCAGATCTGCTGGGGATCCGCCGTATTCAGGTTTGCGACTCGCGGTGACCGGGGGCGGCGCCCCGCCGACCAGCCGGCCAGCCACCAGGCGAGCCAGGAGGAGGCCGCCGTGGTGATGAAACCGATTAGATAACCGACCCAGTTCTGGTCGTAATTGTTCAGCGCGTCCTTGAGCAGGAAACTCATCGTGATCGACGGGATCAGGGCCAGGTAGCTCAACCACGGGCGGTGCCGCACGAGCAGCCAGCAGGCTAGAAGCACGGCGAAGACACCGTTGAAATCGGCTCCACCCAGCAGCAGGATGCTGCACAGCAGGGCCGGAACCAGAACCGTGAGCCGCCGCCACAGGGCCCCCGGCAGAATCAGCCAGCCCAGCACGTGCAGGGGCGGGCCGATGGCCAGGAAGAACAGGCTGTAGGTACTGGTGAAGTTCGTGGCAAGCACCCCGAGCACGACCAGCGTCAGTCCGGTCGCGTAGCGGGCGCGGTAGCTGCCCCACCGGTGCAGGCGGGTCGGTGGAACGGTCCAGGGTGTCATCGCCTCGATTCTGGCAGTTGCACGCGTAGGGTTGGCAAATGCAGCCGATTGTGATCGGTCACCGCGGGGCGAGCGGTTACCGACCAGAGCACACCCGTTCCGCCTACGAACTGGCCGTCGCTCTCGGCGCGGACGCGGTCGAGCCTGACATCGTCGCCACCCGCGACGGTGTACTGGTGGTGCGCCACGAGAACGAGATCGGGGCGACGACGAATGTCGCAGCGCACCCCGAGTTCGCCGGCCGCCGGGCGACCAAGGTGATCGACGGCATCCGGCTCACCGGCTGGTTCACCGAGGACTTCACCTGGGCCGAGCTGCGCACCCTGCGCGCCCGGGAGCGCCTGCCCGAAGTGCGGAAGGCAAGCGCCACCTTCGACGACCGGTTCCCCCTGCTGCGCCTGCGGGACGTGTTCAAGCTGATGGACCGGCTGTCCGGACGGGTGCGCCGGCCCATCGGCGTCGTCGCCGAGCTCAAGCACGCCACCTACTTCGAGTCGATCGGGCTTCCGCTCGACGAGCTGTTCGCCGCCGAGGTCAACGACGCCGGTTGGAACGCCGGCGACGGCCGCCTCACCATCGAGAGCTTCGAGCGCAGCCTCCTCGACAAGGTCTACGCGCGCGGCATCTACGGCAAGCGTGTCTTCCTGCTCGAGGCGCGCGGCAAACCCGCCGACGAGGTCGCGCTGCTCGGGCCGAAAGCGCCCCGCTACGCCGACTACCTCTCCGACACCGGGCTCTACGGGCTGAGCGGCACGGTCGACGGGATCAGCGTGCCCAAATCCCTCATCCTGGCCACGGATGCCGATGGTCACGTCTCCGGCGCCTCCGACCTGGTCGACGCCGCGCACGCCGCGGACCTGGAGATCTACTGCTGGACGCTGCGCCCGGAGAACCGGTACCTTGCGAAGACGTTCCGCCGTGGGCGGCTGCGGGCCGACTTCGGAAACTGGCAGGCCGAGTTCCGCACCATCCTCGGCACCGGGATCGACGGGGTCTTCGCCGACCACCCCGACCTGGCGGTGCTCGTGCGGGACGAGCTGGCCGCGGAGGACTGACCGGGGCGCTGCCCCGCACCGGGGCGGTGTCAGACGCAGCACCTAGAATTGGGAGCGATATGACGACCCTCTTCGACCCGGACCACACGCCCGCCCGCCAGGTCCCCTCCGCGGTGCCCATCATCCTGGACGGAGCGGCTCCGCGCGACCGAGAGAGTCCACTGCTCGAAGGGCTCAACCCCCAGCAACGCGAGGCCGTGCTGTACCGCGGACCGGCGCTGCTGATCATCGCGGGCGCCGGCTCCGGGAAGACCAGCGTGCTCACCCGCCGCATCGCCAGTCTGCTGGAGAGCCGCGAGGCCTGGCCGAGCCAGATCCTCGCCATCACCTTCACCAACAAGGCCGCGGCGGAGATGCGGGAGCGGGTGCGGGCGATCCTCGGCCAGGGGGCCGACGGCATGTGGATCAGCACCTTCCATTCCTCCTGCGTGCGCATCCTGCGCCGCGAAGCGGAAAGCGCGGGCCTCTCCGCCACGTTCAGCATCTACGACTCGGCCGACACCAAGGTCACGCTCAAGCGCATCATCAAGGCCCTCGACGCCGATACGCTCGGCTTCACGCCCGGTAATGCGTCAGCGAAGATCTCCAAGCTCAAGAACGAGCTCGCGGACGCCGACTCCTACGCCCGCAACGCGAACATGAGCGACCCGCAGGAGGTCATGTTCGTCGAGATCTTCCGGCAGTACACCCATCGGCTGCGCGCGGCCAACGCCCTCGACTTCGACGACCTGATCGGCGAGACGGTCTACCTGTTCCGCGCGTTCCCGAAGGTCGCGGCCCTCTATCGGCGCCGGTTCCGCCACATCCTGGTCGACGAATACCAGGACACCAACCACGCGCAGTACTCGCTGGTGCGCGAGCTGACCCGTCCCGTCGAGCCCGACCTGGCCGAGGAGATGGAGGCGACCGGTGTGCACGTGCGCAACCTGCGCGACGCCTCCGGCGGCATCCCGGGAGCCTCGCTCACCGTGGTCGGCGACTCCGACCAGTCGATCTACGCCTTCCGAGGCGCGGACACCCGCAACATCAGCGAGTTCGAGCGCGACTTTCCGGGCACCAGGGTGATCCTGCTCGAGCAGAACTACCGCTCGACCCAGAACATCCTCTCGGCCGCCAACGCGGTGATCGGCCACAACTTCGACCGCACAGACAAGAAACTGTGGAGCGCGGGCGGCGACGGCGAGAAGATCGTGGGCTACACGGCCTATTCCGGTCACGACGAGGCCCAGTTCGTCTCGGACGAGATCGAGGTGCTGCACCGCGCCGGCATGGCCTACCGCGACATGGCCGTGTTCTACCGCACCAACGCGCAGACCCGTGCGCTTGAAGAAATCCTGGTGCGCTCCGCGGTGCCCTACCGGGTCGTCGGCGGCACCAAGTTCTACGAGCGGGCTGAGATCAAGGATGCGCTGGCATACCTGATCGCCGTCGCGAACCCGAACGACGAACTGGCGCTGCGTCGCATCCTGAACACCCCCAAGCGCGGAATCGGCCCGGCCACCGAGACGGCGCTGGCGAGCTTCGCGGAGGCGAACCAGATCAGCTTCCGGCAGTCGATGCGCGACTGCGCATCGCTGGGCCTCGGCCCCAAGGTGACCGGGGCCATCCTGAAGCTGGCAACCTTGCTCGACGAGGCGGCGCTGAAGCTCGACCCGGAGAACCCGGCCGGCACGGCGAACGTGTCCGAGCTGCTTACGTTCCTGCTCGATGGCAGCGGACTGCTCAGCCTGCTGCGAGGCAGCCGCGACCCGCAAGACGAGGCGCGCGCCGAGAACATCGAGGAACTCGTCGCCCAGACCAAGGACTTCAACAAGGAGAACCCCGACTCGGGGCTGGTCGACTTCCTCACCCAGGTGTCCCTGGTCGCCGCCGCCGACGACCTCGACGACGCCTCCGGAACGGTGTCCCTGATGACCCTGCACACGGCGAAGGGACTCGAATACGAGGCCGTGTTCCTGACCGGCGTGGAGGAGGGCCTGCTGCCGCACCAGATGTCGGCCAACGAGCCCGGCGGGCCCGCCGAGGAGCGGCGCCTGTTCTACGTGGGCATCACCCGAGCCCGCCAGAGGCTCTACCTCTCCCTGGCGATGACCCGGGCCCAGTTCGGCGACATTAACGTGGCCATGCCCAGCCGCTACCTGCAGGAGATCCCCGTCGACCTGATCGACTGGAAGCAGTCCCCGGGCATGGCGAACTCCCGCGGCGGTACCCAGCCCCGGGCGCTGAACGCGAGACGCGACGGGTTCGGCGGCGGGTTCGCGGGGCGCGGTGACCCGCAGGCGCTGCCGCCCGCGCCGAAGAAGAAGACCGAATGGGCCAGCCGGGTGCCGAGCCAGGTGCGCGACAACGGTGACCTCACCCTGATGCAGGGCGACCGCATCCGTCACGTCGATTTCGGCGACGGCCGCGTCAACCAGGTCACCGGTGACGGCACCAAGCGCATCGCGCACGTCCAGTTCGACACGGCGGGCGCAAAGAAGCTTCTGATCAAGATCGCGCCGATCGAGAAGCTCTAGTGGCGGAGCCGCGTGCCGCGGGTCCCGGCGCGCCGGGCCCGGGCAGACCGGAGACCCTGCTCGAACGCGTGAAATCGGTGCGCGCCCTCGACCTCGAGGTGGCGTCCCGGGCCAGCATCGCCGTGGTCGTGCCACTCGTCGTTCTCGTTCTGCTGGGCCGGATCGACTGGGCCGCCTACGCGTCGTTCGGGGCGATGACGTCGCTCTAAGGCCGGAGCGAGCCGTACCGGATTCGCGCGCGCACGGTCAGCGTCGCCGCGGCCTTCCTGCTGGTCAGCGTCGCCGCTGGGCTCGTGATGAGCGTGGCCGAGGCAACCCTGCCGGCCCTGGTGCTCGGGCTCCTGCTCGTGATCACGGCGGGGATCCTGCTGGCATCGACGTATGGCTTGTTCCCCGGCACGCCGATCTTCTTCGTCTTCGCCTACCTGGTCTGTGCGCAGGTGCCCGCGCCGGTCGACGAGATGCTGCCGCGCCTGTTGGTGGCAGTGACGAGCGCCGCGCTGGCCTGGCTGCTCACCATGTCCGGCTGGGCGTTTCGGCGCCTGGTCGGAGACCGCTCCGGCGACCTGTTCAAGGAGCTGCCGCGCACGCCGCTGCTGCGACCGGCCGCGTTCCGCGACGTCCAGGTGTGGCTCACCATCCTGCAGCACCAGGTCGGCGTGCTGCTGGCCGGCGGGCTCGCCCTCTTCGTGAGCATCGGGCACCCCTACCGGGCAGTGGTGAGCGTGGTCGCCGTGCTCCCGCCGCCCCGTGCCGCGCACTCCATCTCCCGGGCGGTGCACCGCATCATCGGTACCGCGCTCGGAGTGGCGGTGACCGCCCTCGTGCTGCTGCCCGGGCCATCCGTCTGGGTGCTGATCGCGGTGATCGCGATCGGCCAGTTCGGCGCGGAAATCCTGATCGGCAGGCACTACGGCGCCGCCCTGCTGTTCGTCACGCCATTGGCGCTGACCGTGGCTCACCTGGCCGACCCGGTCGCCGTGCCGACGCTGCTGGTCGACCGGGTGGTGGAAACCGCGCTCGGCGGCGTGGTCGCGGTGCTGATCGTGCTCGCGGCGCGCGGCCTCGCCCGGCAGCATTCGCGTCGGCTCGGTGGACAGCGTCCACCCCTGAACGCTTAGGAACTGCACAGGTTGCTCCCAGCTTTTCGATAGCCCGTCGATTGGTACGCTCGCGAGGCTCTTCGCATGAGCATCGACACCCGCACCACCCCGCCGCGTCGGCGCACTGCTCCCGCGCCGCGTGTGCGCCCCGAATACCGGCAACGGATGCGGCTGGCTGACACCCTGCAGGTTCTCTGTACCGTCTCCGTCGCCCTCGTCATCGCCCTGTTCCTGGCCGATGGCGGCGCTGCCCGCTTCGCCACCCCCGCAGACGTGCTCACCTCCCTCGGCGTGCTGGCCGGACTGATCGGCACAGACCTGCTCCTGATCATGATGCTGCTGGCCGCACGGTTGCCCGCCATCGACCGGGCCTTCGGCCACGACGGTGCGATGGCCCTGCACCAGTCGCTCGGTAAGCCGGCGCTCTCCCTGATCCTCGCGCACGCCGGGCTTTTGATCGTGGGCTACGCGCTGGCCGGCGAGATCAGCGTCGTCGCCGAGGTGTGGCGCATGCTGACCGTGCTGCCGGACATGCTCCTGGCCGTCATCGGCCTCGGACTCCTGGTGCTGGTGGTCGTCAGCTCGATCGTGATCGTTCGGCACCGCCTGCCGTACGAGGTGTGGCACATCGTGCACCTGCTCTCCTACGTGGCCGTGCTGGCGTCGCTGCCGCACCAGCTCACCGTCGGGGCCCTCCTGGTCGCCGGCTCGCCGCAGTGGTTTTACTGGCTGGCCCTGTACGTGGGGGTGGCCGGCTCGATCCTCGTCTTCCGGGTCATCCTGCCGGTCGTCCGCTCGCTGAGGGCCCGGCTGCGGGTGGAGGGCGTCGACCGGGTCGCCGACGGCGTCGTCTCGATCCGTGTGTCCGGCCACCGCCTGGCCCGGCTTCAGGCCGACGCCGGGCAGTTCTTCATCTGGCGGTTCTGGACTCCCGGGCTCTGGTGGCAGGCGCATCCGTTCTCCCTCTCGGCCGCGCCCACCGGCAACTCCCTGCGCATCACGGTGCGCTCCCTTGGCGACGCCTCTGCCGCGCTCGGCGGCCTGCGCCGGGGCACCCGGGTGAGCGTCGAGGGCCCATACGGACTGTTCACCGACCGGGCCAGAACGTCACCGCGGATCGTGCTCGTGGCCGCCGGTATCGGCGTCGCCCCGATCCGCTCCCTGTTGGAGACGGCGAGTTTCCTGCCCGGGCAGGCCACGGTCATCCTGCGCTCCCACACGCTCGCAGACAGCTACCTGGCCGACGAACTCGCCGAGTTGTGCCGGGCGCGGGGTGCGGAGTTCCGCGTCATCGTGGGGAAGCGGCCGCCGGGTGTGGGGAGTTGGCTGCCCGCCGACGCGGTGGCGGGCCCGGTGAACCTGCTGACCCTGGTGCCGCGGCTGCGTGACGCGGACGTGTATGTCTGTGGTCCACGGCGGTGGACTGATGAGGTCGTGCGGGATGCCCGCTCGGCCGGCCTTCCCCCGCGACAGATTCATTTCGAAAGGTTTGACTGGTGAGAATTCGAGCAGCGGCTGCGGCCGCCCTGGCTTCCGTTTCCGTTCTGTCGGTGGGTTGGCTCGTCGGAGCCCCCGCCGTGCAATCCCTGCAGGCCACGCTGACGACGACCCTGACGAGGCCGCCGTCCAACGAAACGACGGGCGTGTCCTCGACGGGTGGTGGCACGGGCGGTGCGACGACCACGATCGACGCGTCGGCACCTGTCGCCGAGGCGCTCGCGCCCACCAGCGTCACCGGCACGTTCGAGGGCTCAGCCGTGCAGACCCGGTTCGGCCCGATGCAGGTGTCGGTGACCATCGACAACGGCACGATCACCATGGTCACCCCGCTGCAGCTGACCAATGACGACCGGAAGTCGGTCCAGATCAGCAACCGGGCGGCCCCGATCCTGCGGGACGAGGTGCTCGCCGCGCAGTCCGCCAACGTGGCGAACGTCAGCGGCGCGACGTACACGACCCAGGGGTACCTCCGTTCGCTCCAGGCAGCCCTCGATGCCGCACAGTTGTAGCGCGGTGGCCGGTCACACGGCGATCACGGCCCTGAGCACGGGGACCGTCATCAGCATCCGTCTCGGTGACGGCGCCGCCCCGCACGACGACGCCCGCCTGGCTGCTGCCCGGAACGCGGTCGTGGAGGTGTTCCGAGGCTGGAACGAACGCTTCAGCCTGCACCGGGAGGGGTCGGAGCTCAGCCGCGTCAACCGTGGCGAGCTGCGGCTCACCCAGGCCGGGCACGAACTCCGCGACTGCTACGCGCTCGCCCTGGCGTGGCGGGACCGCACCGACGGGGTCTTCACCCCGCACCGCGCCGACGGCGCCATCGACCTGTCCGGCATCGTCAAGAGCCTCGCGATCGCGGAGGCCGGAGACCTGCTGAACCGAATCGGAGCCCGGGGCTGGTCGCTCAACGCAGGCGGGGACATCCTCGTCGGCGGTGACCGGGCGCCCGGCCTCGGCTGGTCGGCCGGGATCGTCGACCCTCTGGACCGAGGAACCCTGCTCGCCACGGTGCCGCTGACCCTGCCGGTGCGGGCCGTGGCCACCTCGGGCAGCGCGGAGCGCGGCGACCACATCTGGACCACCGTCGATGGCGGGGTGTCGCCCTACCGCCAGGTCACCGTCTTCGCCCGGGACATCGTGACCGCGGATGTGCTGGCCACGGCCATCGTCGCCGGCGGGCAGGCGGCACTGGACCGCAGCACGGAGGCTTTCCCGATCGATGTGCTGGCGGTGCTGCGCGACGGTTCGCTGCTGGCCACGCCAGGCCTGCGGGCAGCGTCGGGCCTGCGGGCAGCGTCGGCCTGACCGGGCTCGCGGGCGCGGGGCCTGTCGCCCTGCCTGGATGCCCTTCCTTGTCGCTTGCGGCTCGGGAGCGTAGCGTTGCCGCCGCGGGGATGCCCAAACGGGGCGGCTCCCATCAAGCTGGAGGTGTCATCATGGCGAGCGACCCGGAGGGACTCTGGCCGCGGCGAGCGGATGCGACGAGCGACGGACTCGACGAAGACCGCGAGATCGATGACATCGAACTGACCCTCGACAAGGATGTGCCGCTCGCCGAGCACGGAGATGCGGTGTGGATGATCGACGCCGACCAGCGCCCGGTTGAGCTTGACGACGAGGACGACGACCGGGGAACCGAGGAGCCCGGCGAGCCCGGCGAGCCCGGACCCCGGGAGTAGCCGGCCTCGTCAAACCGATTGGTTCTGTCGCTCTCGGAAGATCAGAGCCGACCGCACCGCGTGGCGCCGTTCACCCCCGGAGGAGCGCCGTGCCCGCGGCGAACCAATTCGACGGAGATTCTCCTGAAAAACGGCTTTTCGAGGGTAATCAGGGCCGTTTCTGGCAAAATCTCCGTCGAATTCGTTCAGGCCGGAGACGCTGAAGCGCCGCGTACTCGAGAGACTCGCCGAGCCGTGAGTTCGGCTCCTCAACCCTGTGGCCCGTGGGGAGAGGAGCTCTGCTCACCGTTCGGCGAGCGTACGTGCGACGGAGCGGCTACGCGACGGCGCGGGTGCGAGCCTGCCGGTGGCGGAGGAGCACCGCGAGCCCGCGCCAGCCGAGCAGGAACACCCCGAGCACGACGGTCGCCACGACGACGAAGCTGAATTCCGTTCCCTGCCCGCTCACGGTGCGCAGCAGCATCCCGACGCCGACGGCGAAGAGCCAGATTCCGGTGCCTGTCCAGACGATCTTTTGCGGGCTGCGCCAGGCGCGCATGACGAGCCAGCCCACGAGGAGACCGCCAAGGAAGGGCAGCCCGGTGATCAGGGTGCCGAGAATATCCTCTTGGTGGCTGGCCCGGCCGATCAGCACGAAGACCAGCACCAGGGCGGCGTCGAGTCCCGCCGCGAGGAGGAGACTGGACCGACTGCTCTGCTGGATTGCCATGCTTCCAGCCTACGGGGGCCCGGAGGGTCAGACCGCGTTGCCGATCCGGCCGCGGTGCCGATCAGACCGCGTTGCCGATCAGACCGCGGTGCCGAGCAGGGAGCCGATCGCCCAGGTGACTCCGAGCGCGAGCAGGCCGCCGACGAGCACCCGGGAGATCGCGCGGGCTTTCGGACTGCCGCCGAGGTAGGAGCTCAGCCAGCCGGTGATGACCAGGGCGATCGCGACGGCGAGGAAAGTGGCCGGAAGGCGCCACTCCGGCGGCGGCAGCAGCACCGCCAGCAGTGGCAGGCTCGCACCGACCGTAAACGCGATGGCGGAGGCGTAGGCGGCGTGCCACGGGTTCGACAGCTCGTCGGCGCCGATGTGGAGTTCCACCTCGAGGTGCGCGGCGAGGGCGTCGTGCGCGGTCAGCTCGAGGGCCACCTGCTTCGACGTCCGGGGGGTGAGCCCCTTTGCCTGGTAAAGGTCGGCCAGTTCGGCGAGCTCCTGCTCGGGCATGTTCTCGAGTTCCCAGGTCTCCTTGGCGATCAGGGCGCGCTCGGTGTCGCGCTGGCTGCTCACCGAGACGTACTCGCCCAGGGCCATCGAGATCGCGCCGGCGAGCAGGGCGGCGACACCCGCGATCAGGATCGCCGAGGCATCCGTGGTCGCCGCCGCGACGCCGACCACCAAGGCCGCAACCGACACGATGCCGTCGTTGGCTCCGAGCACGCCGGCCCGCAGCCAGTTCAGGCGCGAGGCATGGTCGGCGGAGTGGGGATCGACGCCGTGTTCGGGTTCAGTCATGACTGAATCCAAGCAGGCGGATGCGCGCCGCGCCAGCAAGGACTGGCTTGCCTCACGGCGGCAACTTCACGGCGACCGACGTGCGGCGCACGGCGTGTTCGCGATGTCGGCGGGGACCGATAGAGTTTCAAATGGTACGTATGTCTTGATGTCGAGCTATCTGCGGCGCGGGCATCCGTGCCCTTGCCCCTCAAGACCTTGCAGGAACGCTACGACGCGGATTGGAAGAGCAGCGTGGATCTTTACGAATATCAGGCACGAGACCTGTTTGAACAGTATGGAGTCCCGGTTCTGCCGGGCATCATCGCGGACACTCCGGAGGAGGTGCGTGCCGCGGCCGAGAAGTTGGGCGGCGTTGTTGTCGTCAAGGCCCAGGTCAAGGTCGGCGGCCGCGGCAAAGCCGGCGGCGTGAAGGTGGCGAAGACCCCCGACGACGCTGAAGCCGCCGGGCGCGCCATCCTCGGACTCGACATCAAGGGCCACACCGTCAACCGGGTCATGGTGGCCGGCGGAGCCCGTATTGCGCAGGAGTTCTACTTCTCCGTGCTGCTGGACCGCACCAACCGCTCCTACCTCTCGCTCGCGAGCTACGAGGGTGGCGTGGAGATCGAGGTTCTCGCTGTCGAGAAGCCCGAAGCGCTCGCCTACACGGCCATCGACCCGATTGCCGGGATCGACCTGAACACGGCCCGTCAGATCGCGGTCGACGCGAAGTTCCCGGCCGACCTCGTCGACAAGGTCGCACCCGTCTTCGTGCAGCTCTACAACGTATTCACCGGTGAAGACGCGACCCTGGTCGAGGTCAACCCGCTCGTGCTGACCGAAGAGGGCGACGTCATCGCCCTCGACGGCAAGGTCACGATCGACGAAAACGCCGGCTTCCGCCACCCGAGGCACGCCCTCCTCGAGGATGCGGCCGCTGCCGACCCGCTCGAGGCGAAGGCCAAGGAGAACGACCTCAACTACGTCAAGCTCGACGGCGAAGTGGGCATCATCGGCAACGGCGCCGGACTCGTGATGAGCACCCTGGACGTCGTCGCCTACGCCGGCGAAAACCACGGCGGCGTCAAGCCTGCCAACTTCCTCGATATCGGGGGCGGAGCATCCGCCGAGGTCATGGCCGCCGGTCTCGACGTCATCCTCGGTGACCCGCAGGTCAAGGCCGTGTTCGTCAACGTCTTCGGCGGCATCACCGCCTGTGACGCTGTGGCCAAGGGCATCGTGGGCGCGCTCGCCGAACTGGGCAGCGCCGCCAACAAGCCGCTCGTTGTGCGCCTCGACGGCAACAACGTCGAGGAAGGCCGTCGCATCCTCACCGAGGCCAACCACCCGCTCGTCACACTGGCCGCCACCATGGACGAGGGTGCCGCCAAGGCCGCCGAACTCGCCCACGCCGCGAAGTAAAGGATTTTCGAACATGTCAATCTTCCTCAACAAGGACTCCAAGGTCATCGTGCAGGGCATCACCGGCGGTGAGGGCACCAAGCACACCGCCCTCATGCTGAGGGCCGGCACCCAGGTCGTCGGCGGCGTGAATGCTCGCAAGGCCGGCACCACCGTCGTGCACGGCAGCGTTGAGCTGCCCGTGTTCGGCACGGTTGCCGAGGCGATCGAAAAGACGGGCGCGGATGTCTCCATCGCATTCGTGCCGCCGGCCTTCACCAAGGACGCCGTCATCGAAGCCATCGACGCCGGCATCCCGCTGCTCGTCATCATCACCGAGGGTGTGCCCGTGCAGGACTCGGCCGAGTTCTGGGCCTACAACAACGCCAAGGGCAACAAGACCCGCATCATCGGTCCGAACTGCCCCGGCATCATCACCCCCGGTGAGGCGCTCGTGGGCATCACGCCGGCGAACATCACCGGCAAGGGCCCGGTCGGCCTCGTCTCCAAGTCGGGCACCCTGACCTACCAGATGATGTACGAACTGCGCGACCTAGGCTTCTCCACCGCCATCGGCATCGGCGGCGATCCCATCATCGGCACAACGCACATCGACGCGCTCGAGGCGTTCGAGGCTGACCCCGAGACGCTCGCCATCGTCATGATCGGAGAGATCGGCGGCGACGCCGAGGAGAAGGCGGCAGAGTACATCAAGGCCCACGTCACCAAGCCCGTTGTCGGCTACGTAGCCGGCTTCACCGCCCCCGAGGGCAAGACCATGGGCCACGCCGGCGCCATCGTCTCCAACGGGGCCGGAACCGCCCAGGGCAAGAAGGAGGCCCTCGAGGCCGCCGGGGTCAAGGTCGGCAAGACGCCGAGCGCGACCGCCACCCTGCTGCGTGAGGTTCTCGCGGCGCTGTAACCGGCATCGCTGCACAAGCACCGAACGACAGGGCCCGCCTCACCAGGCGGGCCCTGTCGCGTTGTCGGCCGCGGCCGACGAGCCTGCCTGCCGTGCCTCTGCCTGCCGCCTGCCGTGCCTCTGCCTGCCGCCTGCCGTGCCTCTGCCGCCCTGCCTCTGCCGTGCCCGGGGCCCGAACGAATTCGACGGAGATTTTGGTCAGAACCGGACCGAAATATCTGTTCCAGCCTGGATCGAGCAAAATCTCCGTCGAATTCGTCACCGCGCGGCGGGGGGCAGGGGAGCCGGGGCGGCGGAAACGGTAGGCTCCGATCGGATGAAACGCTTAACGACCGCCCTGCTTGCCGCGCTCGACGCGCTCATTGTCGTAGCCATCGGGGTCGGCATCGCGCTCGTTCCGCTCACGGTTCTGTGGGCCACGCAGTTCGACATGGCCGTCAACTGGCTTGTGTTCTGGCGTGCCGCGGTCGACGTCTGGCTCGTCGGCAACGGCGTCGACCTGGTCGTCCAACTCGACCCGACTCTCGTCGCCGCCCTGAACCTGCCCGGCTCGGACGCCGCGTTCCCGATCACGATCGCACTGCTGGGCTTCGCGCTGATGGCCGTGCTCTTCGGCTTGCGCACCGGCCGCCGGGCGGCGGAAACCCCCTACCGCTGGGTCGGGGTGACGGGCGCCATCGCCGGCTACGCGCTGCTGACCGCTCTGCTCGTGCTGTCGACCGGCACGGATGCCGTGCGCCCCCAGACGGTACAGGGTCTGGTTCTGCCTCCGCTCATCTTCGCCGCCGGCGTTCTGATCGGCGCCGGCCAGGGTCAGCTGGACCGCCTGATCGGCAGCATCCCCGGTCTGCCCGGCCGCCTCCCGGGAGTCGTCCGGGGCGCGGGCCGCGGCGCAACCGGCAGCAGTGCCGACAGCGCCGGCAACGTCGCCAGCGTCAGCGGTTCCGGCGCCGGCAGCAGCGCCGGCAAGAGCGTCCACGGCCTCAATGACACCAGCAACACCAGCAACACCAGCAACACCAGCAGCAACACCAGCAACATGGGCGCCGCAGCCGGCCTGCTCCCGGTCGCGGTGCGCGCGGGCGCCGCCGCGGCGCTGCGGAGCGGAACGGCCGCGGCCGCCGGTATCCTCTGCGTCTCCGGGATCACCGTTTTCGTGCTGATCCTAACCAGCTACGCCACCATCATCGGACTCTACGAGACCGTGCAGGCAGGCGTCCTGGGCGGCATCGCGCTCACACTCCTGCAGCTTTCGCTGATCCCGAACCTGGTTATCTGGGCCGCGGCCTGGTTTGCGGGACCCGGCATCGCGGTAGGCGTGGGCACCAGCGTGTCCCCGGTCGGCACCTCGCTCGGCGCCGTACCGGGCCTGCCGATCCTTGGCGTGCTGCCGCAGGGCAGCCTGGCGTTCGGGTTTGTCGGCCTGCTCGTGCCGCTGCTGGTCGGTTTCCTCGCCGCCGTCATCCTGAGGCAGCGGGCGACCGCGGATGTCCCTCCTTCCATCTCGGAACGGCTCCTCACGGGCCTCGGCACCGGGTTCGTCGCCGGTGTGCTGCTCGGGCTGCTGGCCTGGTGGTCGGGCGGAGCTCTCGGCCCGGGCCGTCTTGTCGAGGTCGGCCCGAACCCGCTGCTGGTCGGGGCGTTGGTCGCGCTCGAGGTCGGCATCGCGGCCTGCCTCGGTCTCCTGACTCCCGCGCCCACGGTCGGCGAGAACGGCTCCGGGCGCGGTGCGACGGGCGAAATGCCGGGAACGAAGCCGGGCACGAAGCCGGGCACAAAGCCGGGCACGAAGCCGGCAACCGCTTCACGTGCGGCGCGCAGTGGGGATACCGGGGTCGGTCGTCTCCTCGGCCGGCTGCGCGACGCGCTCCCTCGCCGGTAGGCTTCTCCCGTGCTGAACTTGGTCGTACTGATCTCCGGCGGGGGATCCAACCTTCGCTCCCTGCTCGAGGCCTGCCGCGCCGCCGAATACCCGGCCCGCGTGGTGGCCATCGGCTCCGACCGGGACGCCGACGGGCTCGTGCTCGGCGAGGAATACGGCATCTCCACGTTCACGGTGCCGTACACGTCGCATCCGTCCCGGGAGGCCTGGGGCGACGAGCTCCTCGCGCAGATCCAGCAGTGGGACGCCGACCTCATCGTGCTCAGCGGCTTCATGCGCCTGCTGCCGCCCCGGGTGGTGGCGGCGCTGACCCCGAACCTGCTCAACACGCATCCGGCCTACCTGCCCGAATTCCCCGGGACGCACGGGGTGCGTGACGCGCTCGCCGCCGGGGTCGCCGAAAGCGGCGCCAGCCTGATCGTGGTTGACACCGGCGTCGACGACGGACCGATCATCGCGCAGGAACGGGTGCCGGTGCTGCACGGTGACACCCAGGCATCCCTGCACGACCGCATCAAAATCGTCGAGCGTCGCCTGCTGGTGCAGGCCGTGCTCGATATCGCCAACGGACACGTCGATCTCAAGGAGTATCCCCACATATGAGCGGTCCCACTAACGCCCCGAGCCTGTACCGCCACCGCGACGTCGTGCCCGTGCAGCGCGCCCTCATCTCGGTGAGCGACAAGACGGGTCTGGTCGAACTGGCCGCAGCTCTCGCGGCGACCGGCGTCGAAATCGTATCGACCGGTTCAACGGCCGCCTTCATCCGCGCCGCCGGCCACGACGTGACGGATGTCTCCGCCGTCACCGGCTTCCCCGAATCCCTCGACGGCCGGGTCAAGACCCTGCACCCGGGAGTGCACGCCGGTATCCTCGCCGACCTGCGCCTCGAGGCGCACGAGGCGCAGCTCGCCGACCTCGGCATCGCCGCATTCCAGCTCGTCGTCGTGAACCTGTACCCGTTTGTCGAGACCGCCCTGTCGGGTGCGGTCCCGGCCGACGTGATCGAGCAGATCGACATCGGCGGCCCGGCCCTCGTGCGCGCCGCGGCCAAGAACCACGCCAACGTCGCCATCGTGGTGGACCCCGACAACTACGACGAGATCATCGCAGCCGTCGAGGCCGGCGGCACCCCGCTGACGCTGCGCCAGAAGCTGGCCTCGCTCGCCTTCGAGCACACCGCCGGCTACGACCTGAGCGTCTCCGCCTGGTTCACGGAGAACGTCTACGACCAGTGGCAGGATGACGCAGCGGCCCTCGACGAGGAGATCCTCGAGGAGTTCGACGCCGTGATCGGCGACGCCCTCTCCGAGGAGATGCCGTTTCCCGAGACCCTCGTCATCGAGGCCACCCGCAGTGCGGTGCTCCGCTACGGCGAGAACTCGCACCAGGCCGCGGCCCTCTACCTCGGCGAGGGCGGACAGGGCATCGCGCAGGCCGTGCAGCGCCACGGCAAGGAGATGTCGTACAACAATTACGTCGACGCGGATGCCGCCGTGCGCGCCGCCTACGACTTCGTCGCACCGGCCGTCGCCATCATCAAGCACGCCAACCCCTGCGGCATCGCCGTCGCCAACCCCAAGGCGCCCGACGCGATCGCCTCCGCGCACCACCGCGCGCACGACTGCGACCCGATCTCCGCGTTCGGCGGCGTCATCGCGGCCAACCGCACGGTCACCCTCGGTATGGCCGAGACCGTCAGTCAGATCTTCACCGAGGTGCTCGTCGCCCCGGGTTTCGAACCGGCCGCGTTCGAGCTGCTCAGCGCCAAGAAGAACATCCGCCTGCTCGAGCTTCCGGTTGACTACCACCGATCCTCGCTCGAACTGCGCCAGATCTCTGGCGGCCTGCTCGTGCAGGAGTCCGACACGTTCGACGACCTCGACTCGTCGACCTGGGCCCTCGCGGCCGGCGACGAGGTCGACGCGGCCACCCGGGCGGACCTCGAGTTTGCGTGGAAGGCCTGCCGCTCCGTGAAGTCGAACGCCATCCTGCTGGCGCGCGGCGGGGCATCCGTGGGCGTCGGAATGGGCCAGGTCAACCGGGTCGACTCCTGCCACCTCGCGGTGCTGCGGGCCGGCGACCGGGCGGCCGGCTCGGTCGCGGCCTCGGACGCGTTCTTTCCGTTCGCGGACGGCCTGCAGGTGTTGCTCGACGCGGGCGTCACCGCTGTTGTGCAGCCCGGCGGCTCCGTGCGCGACGCCGAGGTCATCCAGGCGGCCGCGGATGCCGGCGTCAGCATGTACTTCACCGGGGAGCGCCACTTCTTCCACTAGGCGTTCATCGGGGCAGCCCCGGTGCGGCCACGGAATCTGGCACGATTGAAGGAACCGTGGCTTCGCCAGACCCGTCCCGGCAGGAAGGAACGCCGTGCCAGACCTCGAGGGATTCATCCAGACCGGCTACCTCGTCGCCCTGGCGGTCGCGGTCGTGGCCGCGGTGGCGATCACGGCGATCGTCGCCCTGGTCTTCCGGGTGGTGGGCCGGAAGGAAGCCTGGGCGCGCACGCTGGTCGGCCTGGTCAGGGTGCCGTTCCGGTTGACGCTGCTGGTGGGCGCGATCTGGACCGTTAACACGCTGTTCCTGCAGACCTCCGAGGGGATCGAACGACTGGTCGACTTCTTCTTCCGGGCCCTCTTCATCGCCGCGTCCACCTGGCTGGTCTGCGCGCTGCTCTACTTCTTCGAGGAGGTGGCGGCCGCCCGCTACCGCATCGACGTGCGCGACAACCGCGTCGCGAGAAGGGTGCGTACCCAGCTGCGGATGCTGCGGCGCATCGGCGTCGTCGTGATCGTCATCTGCGCGATCGGGGCAGTGCTGCTCAGCATCCCCGGCGCCGCGACCCTGGGCGCGAGCCTGTTCGCCTCAGCCGGTCTGCTCAGCGTCGTGGCCGGCCTGGCCGCGCAGTCCACTCTCGCGAACGTGTTCGCCGGCATCCAGCTGGCCTTCAACAACGCCCTGCGGGTCGACGACGTGGTCATCGTCGAGACCGAGTGGGGCAAGATCGAGGAGATCACCCTCACCTACGTGGTCGTGCACATCTGGGACGACCGCCGCATGGTGCTGCCGTCGACCTACTTCACCACCAACCCGTTCCAGAACTGGACCCGGCACAACAGCGAGTTGCTCGGCGCGGTCGAGTTCGACCTCGACTGGCGTGTCGACCCAGCCGGCATGCGCGTGGAACTCGACCGCATCGTCGCGCAGACCGAGCTCTGGGACGGCCGCGTGGTCGTACTCCAGGTGACGGATGCCGTGGGCGGCTTCGTGCGCGTGCGCGTGCTGGTCTCCGCCGCCGACGCTCCCACCCTGTTCGACCTCCGCTGCCTCGTGCGCGAGAACCTGATCGACTGGCTCAACACGCACAACCCCGAGGCACTGCCGGTGGGACGGATGGAACTGCGGCGTGAACCCCCGCGTGCGGAGGTTCCCGCGCGCGCCGCGCCGTCGGCCCACCCCGTCACCGCGCCCATCGGGCTGTTCTCCGGCGACGAGAACGCCAAGGCGCGGGCGGCCGAGTTCACCGCGACCATCCCCGTGCAGGAGGGTCCGGCCGAGAAGCGCTGACGCGCCGCCGGTCACGACGCGCAGTCGGGGAGTCGCGCGGCTATTCTGGTGCAGTCGACGCGTCACGATCGCGGCGGCACAGCCAGCCCACAAGGCCGACCAGCGAGGAGAACCACCCCATGACGCTCACGCACCCCACCACCTCGCTGGATGCCCTGATCGGCCTCCCATTCACGCACGAGCGCGTGTTGATCACCACCGGCATCCGTTCGGGCCTCGTGATCACCGTGGCCGTGCACTCCACCCGGCTCGGCCAGGCCCTCGGCGGCGCCCGCCTGTGGCAGTACGAGAACTGGACGGATGCCGTCGCCGACGCCCTGCGCCTGTCCGCGGCCATGACGCTGAAGAACGCGGCCGCCGGGCTGAACCTGGGCGGCGGCAAGTCCGTGATCCACGTGCCGCTCGGCACCGAGTTGAGCGAGGCGGAGCGGCGTGACGTCATGCTCGACCTCGGCGACGCCATCGAAAGTCTGGACGGCGCGTACATGACGGCCGAGGACGTCGGCACGAACGCCGAGTCGATGGCCATCGTGAAGGAACGCACCGACCACGTCTGCGGTCTCCCGGCCGCCAGCGGGGGCGTGGGCGAACCGGCCGACGCGACCGCGGCCGGGGTCTACGCCAGCGTGCTCGCCACCCTCGACGCCCTGTTCGGCAGCCGCGAGGTGTCCGGCCGGCACATCGTCATCTCCGGCCTCGGCCAGGTCGGCGGCCGCCTTGCCGGCGAGCTCGCCGCCGCCGGGGCACGCCTCACGGTCAGCGACGTCAACCTGGGCAAGCAGCAGGTCGCCGCCGGCCTCGGCGCGACCTGGGTCCCCGTCGACGAGGTGCACCACGTGCCGGCCGACCTGTTCGTGCCCTGCGGGCTCGGCGGGGTGCTCACCGCCCGGGTGATCGGTGAACTCAATGTGCTCGGGGTGGTCGGGGCCGCCAACAACCAGCTCGCCCAGCCGGAGGGTGCCGCCCAGCTGGACGCGCGGGGCATCCTCTGGGCACCCGACTTCGTTGTGAACGCCGGCGGCGTCATCTACCTGGCCCTGGCCTCGGAGCCGAACGCCGACCGGGCCGTCGTGACCGAGCGGGTCGCCGCGATCGGCGATGTCGTCGCGCAGATCTTCACGGATGCCCGCGAGCAAGGCATCACAACGCTCGCCGCCGCCGAGCGCCTCGCTGCCGCGCGGCTGGACGCCGCCCGCCCGCGGTAGCCGCCCCGGGCGGCTCCCCGGTCGCTTCGCCG
>NZ_SOGZ01000010.1:0-56566 GCF_004403145.1 Cryobacterium sp. TMT1-62
CCGAGAAGGAGGAACCCGCAACCGAACTCGGCGCCCTCAGCGCCTAGAAATCCAAGAATCACGCGGCAGACGCGTTACACCACACATTTGGACTTGACCTCCGTTGGCGAGCAGGGTCAACTCTTGTCGCGGCCCGGTGCTTCGGTGTCCCTGGGTTACGAGGCCATCGACACGAGAATTGCGAATCCAAGTCCCGCGAAAGCCAGTCCGGTTAGGAGTGCGACAAGCACCCGGACTCCACGCTTGGGTGACCAGGGCACCAAGAAAATGGGGAGTCCGATCAGAAATGGAATCGGCGCAAGGTTACCGATCGTGCCGCCGATATCCCGACTGATTCCGAATCCGCCACCTGTACATCCGCTGATTCCGCAGTAGTCCCAGAGTGCGCTGATCAGCAGGACCGAACTCACAACCACTGGAATCGGAAGTGCCCAGAGCAGGTGGAGCCAGGTGCGCTCCTTCGATACAGTTTCGGACACCTACGACCCGCTTTCTTCCCTCAGCGCATTCATTGCGGTACCACCAGCCCTGGTGTGACTACGTTCGCATACGCGATATTAGTGGCACCGCTGCTGGCGAAACAGGCGGCTAATACTTGTCCAGAGAACGAAGCTGGACCGTCGATCTTCGCTTGACCCGCGGCCAGTACTTGGGTGGAGATTTTTGGATCTATGTTCAAGCCCCCGGACGCGGAGATGCCATTGGTTGAGGTGCACGAGGTTGCGTTACCAGTGGCAATCAGCCGAAGCACGTGTGCTTTCCCATCGGCTGATGTCACTTTCAGCCCATTGACGATCCCGATTTTGTCGGCGATGAGGGTCAGATCGGTGGACATGGCTATCTCCATGTTCTGGACTGTGACTGCCGAGCAGCCGTTCACCGATCGGCGAGCATCGACGAGGGTGGGCGTGCTCAACGTGACGATCTTTCCGTTGACGCTGTCGCCACCCGGGCTGAGTGTGCAGCCAGGATTGGCGCTCAACCCGCGGAACCAAGTTGGGGCGTTGTTGGAGGTGGCAGCTGCGTTCATCCACTGTCGCCAGGTCGTATTGACGGGATCGATCCACTCTGTCGGCTTGTAGACAAAGGCGTGGCCGTCGACGACAACGGGTGGGACTGTGGTGTTCGAGGTGATCTGGCCACCTATCGAGCCCAAGGACGCGAGTTGCGTCGTCGATTTTCCATCAATGACGGTGAGCGGACCGCCAGAAGTGAGATTGCCAAGGATCCGCGCCGTGGACTGATAGGACACCTTGCCCGTCACGACAACATTGCCGCCCACCGACGGCGTCGAATCGAATCGCGCATTACCGCCGATAGTTACGTCACCGTCGATACGGCACTCGTTCGTGAAGTATGCGTTACCTGTTGCAATCACGTCGCCCGAAATCCGCACGGTGGAATTGCAATTGCAGTCACCGACGACGCGAACATCACCATTGAGTCCCGGAGTTGTGAAGCTATTCGTGAGCGTCAGCGGGGATTTCACCGAGACTGCGGGTAGAGACCGAGTGGTATCAATGACTGAGGCTGCGGAGCCGAAACCTTCTGCTCCGTCATCATCGGTTGTCACGAGCGCGACCAGGTACTGTCCAGGCTGTGCATATGTGTGTTCAACGATTGCTCCGACCGCGGAGATACCGTCGCCGAAGTCCCACAGGTGGTTCGTAATCGTTCCGTCAGGATCGACGGATGTCGTCCCGTCAAAGGTGAAGGATGGGCCAGAATCGGTCGTAGTAACTACGGCATTGGGCACGCGGTTGAGCTCCGGCATGTCGTACATGGAGAGAGTTACCGGTTCTCCAGCTGGGGATACGTCCTTGCCGAAGGAAGTGACTGTCCACTGCCCAGGCTCTGGGGAGTTGATGTCGTAGTACTCGTAAGTTAGCCCGTTGTCGTGCATGGCACCGTTGTGGCTGGACCGGCTAAAGACCTGCCCGCTCGGGGAGGTGAGCGTCGTCTCAACATCACTGCCACGCCACGCCACGTTCACAGTGAACCTCTTGCCCTGCACCTTGAACACGCGCTGCACTGTTTCTTGGGGGCGGATCTGGTCTGTCGGCTCGATGATCGTGGACAGTTCCTGCTCGATGCGATCGGCCATGAGGCTCTGACCGAGCACGTTCGGATGATACGACTCGGGCGAGAACGGGTCCACGACGCCATTCATCGCGGGTTCAGGGTCGCATAGTTCGTGACCTTCCAGGACATCGCTCATGTTAATCGACCCAACTCCAGCGAGTGAGGTGATTCTCTCGATCGCACTGTTGGCCCGGACGATTCCTGCGTTGATCCACTTCTTGTCTGCCTTGCGTGCGATTTACGCGCACCCCAAGAGATTGTCTGCGGCCTCGGCGGGGAAGAATCGGGGGTATGACACCACTTCGATTCGCGCATAAGGCGCTTTTGCCCTGATGAGCCGATAGAGGTCGAGTAGGTCTTCCCCAACCTGTCCGGTTTCAAGATCCGCGAGGTTTGCCTCCACTTCATCGCCCTGGTTACCAATACAGCTGTAGTTGAACCAGTTGACGATGGGAATCCAACTCTTGATCCCATTTTCAACACAGGATTTGATCGTGCCTCCAAAGTCGAGGTCGTTGCCGCCGATTTTGACCGTCACCAGTCGGGTGTCAGTGCCCAGACTGTCCACTTGGGCGGCTTCGCCTTCCAAGGGGGCACCATCCTCTTCGGAGCTGTAGATCAGGTCATGGATAACGGCGCCTGAACAAGCAACGAAGTCAAGTTGAAGTCGCACCACTTGCCGGTCCACCAGGAGGTTTGGGTAGGCGTTTGCCGAGCGATGACACTTGTTCGTGCCATTGTCCGTTCCACTTTCGTAGCTGTACGCCCCCTCACCGGACTGATAACTATCGCCCATGGCGACATACCGGTCCGCTATCTGGCCGTCAGATTTGACTGGAAAGGTGTAGCGGCCGAGCGTCGCTGAGCCCAAACTGGTGTGCACCAGTCCCACGGGGGATGTGTCGAGGAATGATCCATTCGTTCCTGATCCGGGCAGCTCGGAATAGGAGCCGGGGATCCCCGTTCCGCTCGAGAAACCAACGCGCGCGGATGACCCGCCGAGTCCATCCACTCCGTTACTGGCGTCTCCGGTTTCCCACTGCACACGCCCGTAGTTGAAGACAATGTCAAATGCTCCGAGGTCGGCATCAGGGCGCGAGACCAATAGCAGTTGAAATGAATTTGTCTTGTCTGCCTTCCCAGAGAAGTACCCAACGTTGACCCAGCTGACGCAGAATGCGGCATGCCCCTCGAACGTGGTCTTCCTATATCCGTAGGCGACAGGGTCTGTTCCTGTTCCCCTCGTGTCCACATCCGCAAAGAACGGAGCAATGATCGGCGTACGGGTAGCGCTGAGCCCGAATGGCGTGTACCTCCCACGCGGAGCATCGAAGGTCACGTTCCCGTTGTTGTTAACCCACAGTGGATGAAGCCGTGCTTGCGGAAGACTTATACAAACAACATCGGGCGACAATTGCGAGTGTTGAGTACTTGTCAGTCGCGGCCGGCTGGAAAGAGCAAATACGAGCTGAATTTGAGGCAGAACGTGAGGAAGGCCAGCCATGAACCAACTAGTGAGTTGGATGCTCTAAACGAGTTCATTGACCGTGCCCCAATATCGTAGAGGCGTTGCCGGTGCTCGCATAGCCAAGATGGCAGAATCGCACCCCCGCACGGCAGGTCAAGCAGCCAATCCGTGCGAGGCTCAGTGCTTCCCTGCACCGCGCACGAGGGCAGCTAGGACTGCTTTGGGAATCGTTTATGTTAGCTTTTCTGCGCCGGCTCTGCGGGGTCGGTTCTTCTCAAACTATTTTCCGGCCCGGGCGCGCTGCCGGCTGATCACGGCCGCAGCCCGGTGCAGAACGGCCTCCGTTCCGGCGTAGATGCCGGCCGCTCGCGGCCAGTGGCTGATCACGTCGGTGAAGCCGAGTTCGCCGGCCCGACCTACGGCATCCTCGAACGCTCCGATGCTCTGCAGGGAGAAGCAGCCGCCGCTGTCGAGAGACAGGTAACGGTCGATGGTGGCCGGGTCCCTGCCCGCGACGACTGCCGTGTCCTCCAGCCGGTGCATGAGGCCGGCTACCGCCGCCCACCAGTCCTCGCCCACGACGCCGTCCGCTCCCGTCGTCACCCAGCCGGAACCGAACGTCGTGACGAGGCGCAGCCCTTTGGGCCCGTTCGCGGCGATGACGAACGGAACCCGCGGCTCCTGGGCCGGCACACCGACCATTCGCGCGCCGACCGCCCTCGCCCACTCCCCCTCGAAGCTGATGCCGCCGCTGCCCGGTTCCTCGTGGCGCAGCAGCCGGTCGAGGGCCGTGACGAACGCGGCGAAGCGCTCGGACCGCTGCTTCGGGGTGTACTCGGGCTGCCCGAGCACGGTGGCGTCGAACCCGGTACCGCCTGAGCCCACCCCGAGCAGGAATCGCCCGCCGGCAATGTCGTCGAGGGTGGCGATCTCCTTGGCGAAGGTCACCGGATGCCGGAAGTTCGGTGATGAGACGAAGGTACCCAGCCGGATCCGCGAGGTGACGACCGCCGCGGCAGTCAGCGTCGGGACGGTCGCATGCCAGGGCTGGTCGGCCAACGACCGCCAGGACAGGTGGTCGTAGGTCCAGGCGTGGTCGAAGCCGAGCTGCTCAGCGCCCTGCCAGCGACGGCGGGCCTCCGGCCACGATTCCTGCGGGAGAATGACGATTCCGAAGCGCATGCTGAGAGTCTACGGAAGGCCTCCCACCGGCACCTTCTCGCCCGGCGCGCACGGTGCTATTAATGGGACTCGAGCGGCGTTCCTGATTTCTCAGGCAGCGGGTCGGCCGCTGATGACACCAGACCCCCGTGGCGGCACCCGGCCCACGTTCCGGATGCCGCCGCGGGCCTTCGCTCGGGTCTCAGGGGCGCGGCACACGGGCTAATCAGGAATTTCTGTGGTGCGTGTCACCGCCGAGTGCCACACTCGACCCATGACAGGCTCATCGCACGGCTTCTCCCGGTGCACTATCGTGCCGCCGTATCTGCTGGTGCGGCTGGCGCGGGTCGACGATCCCCGGCTCGCGGCCGCGGCCGAGGCAGCCAGACGGTCTCTGATGCGGGACGTGCCGATCCGGGAACTGCGCGCGGCGGCGCATCCGACGCCGTCGTCGTCGGTCCACTCCGGTGTGCGCGGCGGAGCGGCCGCCCGGGTGCGCGGGCACGTGGACCGGGCCGTGTCGGATGCCGGCGGCCTGGAACGACTGCCGGGCCGGCTGGTCCGCCGCGAGGGCCAGCCCGCCGGGGCCGATCTCGCGGTCAATGAGGCCTGGGCGGGGCTCGGAGACACGCATTCCCTGTTCTGGAACGTGTTCGAGCGCGACTCGATCGATGACCGCGGTGTGTCGCTGGAGGCGACCGTGCACTACGGCCGCAACTACGACAATGCGTTCTGGGACGGCGAGCGCATGGTGTTCGGCGATGGCGACGGCCTGGTCTTCAACCGTTTCACCGCGTCGCTGACGGTGATCGGGCATGAGCTCACGCACGGGGTGACCCAATTCACGGCCAACCTCGCCTATGAGGGACAATCAGGTGCGATAAACGAGTCCCTGTCGGACGTGTTCGGCTCGCTGGTGGAGCAGCGCTCCCTGGGCCAGTCAGCCGCCGAGGCCGGCTGGTTGATCGGCGAAGGTCTCTTCACCGACCAGGTGCAGGGGGTCGCGCTGCGCTCGCTGAAGGCTCCCGGCACCGCCTACAACGACGATGCTCTCGGCAAGGACCCCCAGCCCGCGGACATGACCGGCTACATCGAAACCGAAGACGACAATGGCGGGGTGCACTTGAACTCGGGCATTCCGAACCGGGCGTTCTACCTCGTGGCCACAGCTCTCGGCGGAAACGCCTGGGAGACGGCCGGCCAGATCTGGTTCGACACCCTCACCTCCGGCACGCTGGGCCGCACCGTGGACTTCGCCGGGTTCGCGCGGGCGACCTCGCGGGCAGCGGTCACGCGCCACGGCGCCGGTTCCCGAGAACACGAGGCCGTGATCGCCGGCTGGACCGCCGTCGGCCTCGGCGGCGGGCTCGGCACCGTATCCCGGCCCCGGTCCGGCACTGGCCCAGGGACCGGCGTCGGTCGCGCCACCGTCGTTCCTGCCCCACGGCCGGAGTAATATCGGCCTCATGAAGGTCGTCGTTTCGCGCAGCGGTGGCTTCGCCGGCATCCGAACCACCTGGGAGGTCCAGGTGGAGGAACAACCCGACCGGTCCGCCTGGGCGGAACTTCTTCGTGGGCTGCCCTGGGACGAGGTATCCGCGACGGCTCCGCAGCCGGACCGCTACGTCTACCGCATCCGTTGCGCACCCCACGAGGTCGTGCTCAGCGAGCAGCAGGTCTCTGGGCCGTGGAAAGATCTTATTGACCGGGTCAGAGGCGTGAACGAAGGGCACTGACCCGTTCTCCGTTGTCCTGGCCTGAGAATCCCCTGTTAGAGTAGATCAACTAAGGGGGCCTCCATCGCAAATCTGCTGGCTGTTAAAACTTCACGTTCTTTCTTCAGTGCTTCTGCACTGAACCGTTCGCTTGTTCTGGCCCTCGGCCTTTTCCTCGCGGCCTTCGTCCTGACCGCTTCGCCGGCGGTTTCCGCTTCGGCTGCTCCGGTCGACGGCACCGTCGAACAGTGTAACGATGTCGCCGGAGTCGGCGGCGGCACCGGCGCCGTCGAATGCAGCGTCACGGTCGACAATTATCTCAATCTTGCCACCGGCGCGACCAGTTCGACCACCAGCACCGTCGTCAGCATCCACGCGGCGAACACCGAGGTGCAGCCCCCCGCAGCGACGGTCGTGAACTCTTCGAAGCTGATCCACACGATCACCCAGTGCAACGGCTCGATCAACGTCGGCGGCGGTAACACCATCTGCACGGTGACCGTGAACAACCACATCACCGGTGCGACCACGGCATCCCCCGCCACGGTCAACCAGTGCGTCGGCTCCGGAGCCAGCACGGCACTCGACTGCGTGCCGCTTGAGAACACCACCGACGCGACCGTCACCCAGTGCAACAACGCCGGGAACGGCGGCGGCGCCGATGTGCTCTGCCGGGTGAATCCCTCGGCGACGGTGACGACCGACGTGCCCATCACTGTCAACCAGTGCAACTACTCCAGCAACGGCGGTGGCTCGACCGTGGAGTGCGCGACCGAGCTCAACACGATCGTGCATGCAGCCGAGGTCACGCCGACGCAGACACCGACACCGACCGAGACACCGACCCCGACCGAGACGGCCCTCCCGGTCGCCGCCGACACGATCACGGCCGCTCCCGAGCTGGCCGCGACCGGCGTCGACTCGGCCTCCCTGCTGATCTCCGCGGCTGCAGGCGCCCTGCTGCTGGGACTCGGCGCGCTCCTCGCGCTTCAACGCACCGTCGTACGCCTCCGTCGGGACTGATCCGACTCGCTGTCAGACCGAAACGCGCCTACCGCCCCTCGGGGAACGGTGGGCGCGTTTTTCGTTGCCGGCACCTGCTCGCGCCGGGCCGGACCGCGTGGGACTATGAGTCATGGAAACCAACGACCTGTATCCGGTTCAGAACCTCAGCGAGGACGACTGCTGGGATCTTCTGATCTCGTCCAGTTTCGGAAGACTCGCGATGAGCATTTCCGGTGAGCCGGACATTTACCCGGTGAACTTCGTCTCCGCAGACCGGCGGCTCGTTTTCCGCACGGCCGAGGGTACGAAGCTCCTCGAGCTCACGGTGAACAACCGGGTCGCCTTCGAGATCGACGGCATCGGTCGCAGCGAGGCGTGGAGCGTCGTGGCGCGAGGCGAGGCCCGAGTTCTCGACAAGCAGGCCGAGATCGAGGCCGCGGATCAATTGCCGCTGCGCCCGCTCATCCCGACCCTGAAGTACATCTACGTCGAGATAACGCCGACCAGGATCACAGGCCGCCGGTTCCAGCTCGGCCCGGAACCCGACCGGTACTAGAAGCGTGACTCACGCACCGGACTCCAGCGTCGTTCTGATCACGGGGACCTCCTCCGGTATCGGACTCCACGCCGCCATCGCCGCGGCTCGCGCCGGCCACACGGTGGTAGCCACCATGCGCAACCTCGAGGGCGCCCGCGCTCTGCGGGGCGCGGCCGCCGACGCGGAGGTGAGTCTCGACATCCGTCGCCTGGACGTGACTGAATCGCAGGCGGCCACGGATGCCGTGGCCGGGACCATCGACCGGCACGGCCGGCTCGACGCGCTCATCAACAACGCCGGGTCGGGGAGGCTCGGCACCATCGAGAACTCAACAGTCGATGACGTTCGCGCCGTAATGGAGGTGAACTTCTTCGGGGTGGTTGCCCTCACACGGGCCGCGCTCCCCCTTCTCCGGGGCAGCACGGGCCGGCTGATCACCGTCTCGAGCGTGGGTGGAGCCATCGGCCAGCCCTTCAACGAGGCGTATTGTGCGGCGAAGTTCGCGGTGGAGGGATTCATGGAGAGCCTGGCCCCGGTGGCCGCCACGGCCGGTGTGTCGGTGACGGTAGTCGAACCCGGCGCCGTGACATCCTCGTTCGTCGCCAACGTCGGCCGGGACCTCAACCAATCCGGCTTGGCCAACGACCCGTACGCCGCGGCACTGGAGGCGTACCTGGCCCGCGCGGCGTCATCCTTCGGCTCGGCCCAGTCGGCCCGGAGCGCCGGCGAGATCGTCGCCGCCCTGCTCGACGGCGACCGCCCACCGTTTCGGGTGCAGACATCGGAGGCGGCGCGCCAGTTCGTGGCGGCCAAGCTCGCCGACCTCGACGGCGGAGTCGTGCAGCGGATGACGGCGACCTGGCTGGTCTGACGTCGGTCCCCGACTGATGAACGTGCGCCCGATCGAGAGCACCACCCCGGTCTCCGGATGGGTCAGGATTCGGATGAAGCCGGGCGTCCCGGCCGCAATCTCGCGTGCGGTATCGGGGTCGATCGGCCCGGACCCTTCGAAGTGGCTGGGTTGCTCGGGGTGGCCGAGGAGTGTCATCACCGGGACGGTGACGTGCACCGAGCCGCGGATGCCCTGGCCGACCCCCGATGCGGTCACCCCGTCGAGGATGAGGTCTTCGAACACGTCCCTCCGAAGCTGGGTCAGCGTGCGGGTGTCGTTCGGGCCCTGCAGGCTCATCCCCATCACGGTGAGGCGGTCGTAGCCGGCCTTCACTTTCTCCGCCGAGTCCTACCAGGAGCGGGATGCCATCCCGTCGGCCTCGGGCTCGAAGATCACCGTCCGGTCCGCCACCGACTTCTGGTACCGGGCCGCGATCGACCCCGGGTGCAGCCGTTCCCGCATGATCCGGGCCTCGTTCTTCAGGTTGGCCACCGTCAGGTGCGGGGCCGACTTCAGCAGGGTCTCCTCGAACCCGGCCAGGGCCTCGGCGTGGAGCGACCAGGCCTGGTTCATGATCGCCTGCGCATGCCGGTAGGTGATCGACCCGTCCTGCAGGACGGCCCGGGTGCCGGGCAGTTCATTTATCAGGGTGCGGCTCTCGGCGATCAGGGTTTCGGTCGAGCGCACCGGCAGCCGCAGGGTGCAGGACAGTTCGGTCACGAACTCGCGTTTGGCGACCTGTGCAGCGTGCCACCGGGTGCGGGGCATCCCGGTCGCGACCCCGGCCACTGCCGGGGGTCCCTCCCTGGCCTTGTCCTTGGCTGCCCGGGCCGCGTTTCGGGCCAGGGCTTCGGCGAACCGGCGGGCCTGATCGACCTGTTCGGCCAGGCGGGCGTCAACCCGGGCGGCGTCCGCCTGGGTCTCCCGGATGGCGTCGAAGTGACGATCCAGGCGTTCTCGCCGCTCACTGTAGGAGGGCTTCATGAGACACACGTTACGGCTGACCACTGACATTCCATGCTCCAGATCGGCACCCGTCAGCGCCCCGTGGATAACCTGATCAAACCCTTATTGTGGAGGAGTAGAAGCAGCCGTCGCCGGGCCCGCAGCGGGCATCCGTCAATGGGCGCGCAGCACGCATCCGTGTCTCGTGAACTCGGAGATTTTCGGGAAACGCCGGTTGTGATGGCCTGGGGTGCCCGTCGTGTCGCGAAAATCTCCGAGGCTGGCGACTTCGACCGCAACGGATGCCCCGGGCGAACCTCTGGAGGTCGACGCACCGGGTCTCGACAGGCTCGACCACCGGCGGAGCCGGCGAGAGGGTGGGTGTCAGGCGAGGGAGTCGGCGGACAGGCTGATCAGACGCAGGAGCGCGTTGCCGTAGGCATCCGCGGGGTCGGCGGCGTCGAAGAATTCCGGCGCCCCGTTCAGCGCCACCGTCACCCGGTAGCTGTCCTCGCCCTGACGGGTGAGCGAACGGAAGGTGCTCCGCAACAGGTCGCGCAGCTGGTCCTCACGCGGCATCCACAGGGCATCCTCGAGGGCCAGTGAATCAAGGGCCCACTCGGTGGTGCCGTTGAAGCCGAGGATCGTTCCCGTGTCGAACTCGTGCGGCTCGATCGTCATGTCACTGACCGTGAACACGTCGCTTTCGAAGCCGGAGCGCTCGATGCGGAAGGCGTCACCGGAGACGGGACGCCACTGCAGACCGGCTTCGGCCAGGGCCCGCGCACTATCGATTGAGATCATGAAGACGACTCCGCCCACTAGCGTTGTGAAGAAAACTATATTCCCGGAGGACCGGCGTGACGCGAACGGTGAACCTGACGGTGCATGTGAAGCCCGGTAGTCGGAAGGGACCGCTGGTCTCCGGGGGAGAGCCGGGCCGAGAGCCGGGCCGGGAGCCGGGCGACGACGCGTCCCATGCTCCGACGGATGCTGCGCTCACCGTGTTCTTGCAGCAGCGGGCCGTTGAGGGTGCCGCCAACGATGCGCTGGTGAAGCTGCTGGCCAAGCACTTCGGCGTGTCCAAGAGCGCGGTGACCATCGTGCGCGGCCACGCCTCCCGGATCAAGCACGTGCGAATCGAACACGACTCGTAGCAATGCGCGACTCGCGTAGCGACTCGCACGTGCTTCCGGCACTGCGGGTTTCTAGCGGGTTCCGAGCAGGTCGATCACGAAGATCAGGGTCTGGCCGGAGAGCTGGTGTCCTCCGCCGGCCGGTCCGTAGGCCAGGTGCGGAGGGACGACCAGCTTGCGGCGTCCGCCGACCTTCATGCCGGGGATGCCCTGCTGCCAGCCCGCGATGAGCTGAGCAAGCGGGAAGTTGATCGACTGCCCGCGGCTCCAGGAGGAGTCGAATTCATCTCCGGTGTCATAGGCGACGCCGAGGTAGTGCACGTTGACGGTGGCGCCGGGGGTTGCTTCGGCTCCCTCGCCGACCACGATGTCGGTGATGGTCAGTTCGGTAGGCGCGGGGCCCTCCGGAGCGTCGAGTTCGGGCTTGGTGTTTTGATCAGTCATTCCTCTATCCAATCGGATTGCGCGCTCGCCCGCACACCAAAAATTCCCCCTTGCGCGAACGCGGCCGTCGGGCGCACCATGGGAACAGAACTCGCCGCTCCGGGAGAGTTGTCGGCACTGCCACACCACCGGGGCGGCGAGTCCTTGTTCGTCAGGGCATCAGAGTCAGTTGATCACGCCGGCACGGTCGCGCTGGATCAGCCCCAGCAGCTCCGATTCGTCGGCCCGGTCGACGTTCGCGGCCGTACCGTTCACCATGCGCTGTCGCGCGAAAGCCAGGCGGGTGGAGTTGTGGATGAAGTGGTGCATGGCCCGCTTCCGGGTTTGGGGCTGCCGCGCGGCCCAGGATCGAGCCTGCCGACGGCCATCGCGGGTGGCGAGCATACCCACCTCGGCCGGGCTGAACCAGCCGGCCGCGGCATACTCGCTCAGCCGGAGCACGGTGACGCGTTCTTCCTGGCGCCGCAGCAACACGACAACCATGATCGCGCCGAGGAACAGAGGCACCTGCACGGCGAGGTAGTACGCCACCAGCGAGCCACTCTCGACCAGGTAGAACGCCCCGTTCCAGACGGAGTGCAGGAAGATCGCCGAGACGAATCCGAGCAGAATCGTGGCGAAGGCCGGGAACGGCCGGAACCGGACCGCCAGCCCGCACGCAATGCCGATGCAGGCAGTGAACATGACATGGGCGAAGGGCGACAACACCCCCCGCACCAGGAACGTGAAGCCCAGGTTCTCGGAGCCACCCTCCATCATCGCCACACCGAAGTATTGGATGTTCTCGGTGAAGGCGAATCCGGCCGCGACCGTCGCGGCATAGACCACGCCATCGACCGGGCCGTCGAATCTCCGACGCAGCACCCAGAAGAGCAGCAGCACCCCGGCGCCCTTGGCGGCCTCCTCGACGAGGGGCGCCTGGAGGACGGCGGCGGCGAAACCGTCATCCGTTTCGGTGGCCCCGGCGCCGGCCCGGGCCAGCTGCACGCCCAGGTCGAAGAGCAGCGCGGTCACGATGGAGACGCCGGCGCCCCAGAGAAACGCGAACCAGAGGGCCGGGCGGGGTTCGGGCTCCCACCGATCGATCCAGCCCACGGCGAGCAAAATCCCGATCAGTGGGATGAGTGCCAGGATGAGGCCGACCAGCAGCGTGCCGGCACCGAGGAAGGTGGCCAGGTAGACGAACACCAGCAGCAGCGCGGCGCCCCCGATGACGAGGCCGGTGACCGTGAGCGTGACGATGCCCGCCCGGGTGCGACGAACGGGGGCGGTCCAGACGGGCTGCACCGGCTGGGCCGCGGGCTGCACCGAGGCAGGCTGGGCCGCGGGCTGGGTTCCGGCCGGATGAGAGTGTGGGGCGGCGGCGGAGTGCTCCGGGGTCGGCTCGTGGGTCATGCCCAACAGACTAGCCGCGCGCTCACGCCTCGAACATGGTGCCCGGGTTGAGGATGCCCAACGGGTCGAACGCCGCCTTGATCCGGCGCTGCAGGGCGAAGCCCGTGTCGCCGAGCTCCTCGGCCAGCCAGCGCCGCTTGAGCACGCCGACCCCGTGCTCGCCGGTGAGCGTGCCGCCGAGTTCGAGCGCGGCACGGAAGAGCTCGTCGGCCGCCAGCCAGACCGCCTCCGGCACGACCGGCTCCGCGCCGCCCCGGGCCGGATCGAACGGGATCAGGAAATTGGGGTGCAGATTGCCGTCTCCGGCGTGGGCCACCGTGGGGATGGGCAGGCCCGTGCGGGCGCTGATCTCAGCGATCCGCGCGAACATCTCGGCCAGCCGGGAGCGGGGCACGCAGACATCCTCGATCAGGACCTCGCCGTGAGCGGCCAGCGCCGGATGCGCGGCCCGCCGCACGGCCAGCAGTCGATCGGCGGATTCGGCGTCGGTGGAGACGCGCACCTCCCCTCCCGCGGCCCGCAGCACGGCCACCGCCTGGTCCGCCTCCGCCTGGCTCGCCGGCCCATCCGTCTGCACCAGCAGGAACGCTCCCCTAGTCGGAACTCCCTCGAACAGGTTCGGCCCGAGGTACGCCGCGATCAGGGCCAGGGCCACCGGGTCGATGAGTTCCATCACGGCCGGGCGCAGCCGGGCCGCCGTGACGAGACCGGATGCCGCGGCCGCCTGGGCCACGTCGGGGAACGTCGCGCCGATCGTGACGGTCTCACCCAGGGTGATGGCGCGCGCCCGCACGGTGGCCTCGACGATCACGCCGAGGGTGCCCTCCGAGCCGGTGAGCAGGGCGGTCAAATCGTAGCCGGTGACGCCCTTGACGGTGCGGTGCCCGGTCTCCAGCAGGCTCCCGTCGGCGAGCACCACCGTCAACGCCAGCACCGCCTCCCGGGTGACGCCGTACTTCGCGCAGAGCAGCCCACCCGCGTTGGTGGCGATGTTGCCGCCGACCGAGGAGATCGCCCGGCTTGCCGGGTCCGGCGCGAACCACAGCCCGTGCGCGGAGAGGGCCGTGTTGAGGTCGCCGTTGAGCACGCCCGGCTCGACCACGGCCAGTTCATCCTCCGGGCGGATCTCGAGGATACGGTTCATCCGCTCGACGCTCAGCACGATGGCGCCGTCCGTGCCGCACGCTCCCCCGGCCAGGCCCGTTCCGGCTCCGCGGGTGATCACCGGCACGCGAAACTCGGTCGCGATGCGCAGCGTGGCCTGCACCTGGTCGACGGATGCGGCGTAGACGACCGCCAGCGGCATCCCCGGGGCAACCCAGCCCGATTTGTCGCCCCGAACGGCCGCGAGCCGGCGCGGATCGACGCTGACGTGGGTGCCGAGTTCGGCCTGCAGACGCTCCAATGCGGTCATGCGCCCAGAGTACCGGGCCGGGTGCCGGAGGGCAGGCCCGGACACAGGCCGGCATGGCCCGCGGCCGCTGCGGCCGGCACCGGCGATGGCCGATTCCCGCTGGTGCGCCCGGGCTCGCGGTGGCAGGCTGGCCGGGTGACCATCCCTCCTGCCGGGCTCGATCCGGTCTTCTTCGAGCGCTACCGGGCCATGTCCTCCCGAGACTCCCGCTTCGACGGTCAGTTCATCACGGGCGTGCACTCCACCGGAATCTACTGCCGCCCCAGCTGCCCGGCGGCCACACCGAAGCCGGCCAATGTGTCGTTCTATCTCACCAGCGCGGCCGCGCACGAGGCCGGCCTGCGGGCGTGCAAACGCTGCCTTCCTGATGCCGTCCCCGGGTCGCCGGACTGGGACATCCGTGACGACCTCGCCGCCCGCGCCATGCGCCTGATCAGCGACGGCACGGTTGAGCGGGAGGGCGTGCCCGGCCTCGCCCGCCGCCTCGGCTACAGCGAACGGCACCTGACCCGCGTGCTCGTGACCGAGCTGGGCGCCGGCCCGCTCGCGCTCGCCCGGGCGCACCGCGCGCAGACCGCCCGCGTGCTGCTGGCGAGCACGGATGTCCCGATCACCGAGGTCGCATTCGCCGCCGGTTTCGGCAGCGTGCGCCAGTTCAACGACACCATGGCCGTCGTCTACGAGCGCACCCCCACCGAGCTGCGCCGCGCCCGTCCCGCCCGCGCCCAGCCCCGCGCCCAGCCCCTCGGCGTCGGCGGGGTCGGTGAGGCCGGCTTCGGGGTCGGTGACGGGACGGGCATCGACCTGCTGCTGCCGGCGCGCGCGCCGTTCGACGGGGTGGGGGTGCTGCGGTTCCTCGCCGCGCGAGGCCTCGCGGGGGTGGAACAGGCGACGGATGCCCGTTACGCGCGCACGCTGCGCCTGCCACACGGACCCGCGACGATGGAACTGACCCTGTCGGGAACGGCGGCCGCGCCAGCCGTCGCCTGCCGCGCCCGACTGGCCAGCCTCGCCGACCTCGCGCCGCTCGTCAGCCGGGTGCGGCGCCTGCTCGACCTGGACGCGGACTCCCGGGCGATCGACCTGGCGCTCGGGAGGGACCCGCAACTCGCGGCCGGAATCGCGGCCACCCCCGGCATGCGCGTGCCGGGCAGCGTGGACCCCGAGGAGACCCTGTTCCGCGCGCTCATCGGCCAGCAGGTCTCGGTGGCCTCCGCCCGAACGGCACTCACCCGGCTGGCCGCTGCGCTCGGCGACGACGTGTACCCGGGTGCAGGGGACAGCGACAGCAGCGCCACCACTGGCACCAGCGGCACCAGCGTCACCACCGGCACCAGCCAAAGCCTCTTCATCCACGACTCCACCGCCGCTCCCCTGACCCGGCTGTTTCCCACCGCCCAGCGGATCGCAACCGAGGGCCGCGGCGTGCTGCGCGGCCCGGCCGCGCGCATCGACGCGATCATCGGCGTGGCGGAGGCGCTCTGCTCCGGCGATCTGGTGCTCTCCTACGGGCAGACCCGGGAGGATCTTGAGTCCCGTCTGACCGCCCTGGCCGGGATCGGACCGTGGACGGCCGGATACGTGGCCCTGCGCGTGCTGGGCAGCCCGGACATCCTGCTGACCAGCGACCTGGCCCTGTTGCAGGGCGCCGGGCGGCTCGGCCTGCCCGCGGAGGCCCGGCAACTCGCCCGCCACGGTGCCGCCTGGGCGCCGTGGCGCAGCTACGCCGGCATGCACTTGTGGCGCGCGGCAGGCGCCGCGGCTACCCCGCGCACCGCGACCCCTCCCGGGCCAGATAGCCTGAACAGGTGAAATTCGCCCACCTGAGAGTTGAAGGTCAATCCACTCCGCGGCTCGCCGCCGTCTTCGACGACGCAGCGCTGTTCCTCGACGAGATCATGGACGACGCCCCCCGCGATCTGCAGGACCTGATCGAGAAGGACTCTGACGAGTACAACCGGGTGCGCGCCCTGAGCCAGAACGCCGCCGCGCAGGGAGCAACGCTCACCCCGCTGGGCGAGCTGCGCTACTCGTCGGCCGTGCTGCGTCCGCCTCAGATCATCGCGATCGGCGCCAACTACGCCGCCCACTCCTCCGAGCTGGAACTGCGCGTCGAAACGGCCGCGACCGTGTTCTCGCTCTGGCCCAACTCGCTCACCGGGCACGAGTCCACGATCACCTGGCCGACCGATCTGACCAGCCAGGTCGACTACGAGGCCGAGCTCGGCGTGATCATCGGCACGGCCGCACACCACGTGTCGGTGGCGGACGCTCTCGACCATGTCTTCGGCTACACGGTCGTCAACGACATCACGGCGCGCGACCTGCAATTCTCCGAGGCGCAGTGGTCGCGCTGCAAGTCCTTCGACGGTTTCACGCCCACCGGGCCGGTCGTCATCACGGCAGACCAGATCGCCGACCCGCAGGACCTGTGGCTGACCACCCACGTCGACGGCCGCATCCTGCAGGACGCCTCGAGCGGCGACATGGTGCGCTCGGTCGCCGAGATCATCTCCTACCTCTCCAAAACCTCGACCCTGCTGCCGGGCACGCTCATCTCCACCGGCAGCCCGGGCGGCGCCGGCTACAGCCGCAAACCTCCGGTGTTCCTGCGCGACGGCTCGACGGTCACGATCACCATCGACAAGATCGGGTTCCTCACCACGCATTGCCGCGCGATCTGACCGTGACCGCCAGATGGAGGATCAATGCGACAGCTCGCTGCGGGCGGGAAAGGAGGCAGCGACGATGACGATCTCGGTCGTGATCCCCTGCTACAACGACGCCGCCCTTCTCCGAACCTGCCTCGCGGCTTTGGCCCGGCAGCAGCGGGTGCCCGACGAGGTGATCGTTGTCGACAACGCGAGCACGGATGCTTCGGCAGAGATCGCTCTCTTCGGGGGTGCGCGGGTCGTGCGGGCGACCCAGCGGGGCATCTGGCCGGCGGCGGCAGCCGGCTAGGATGCGGCATCCGGTGACGTGATCGCCCGTCTCGACGCCGACTCCGTGCCGCCAGCCGACTGGCTGGCGCGGATCGAGTCCGCGCTGGCGGAGTCCCCCGGGAGCGACATGGTCACCGGCCCCGGCGATTTCTACGGCTACGGCCCCTCGTGGCCTGGTTGGGCGGGACCTTCTACATCGGCGGATATTTCTTCTGGATGCCGTTCTGGCTGGGGCACCGGCATGCCGCCCGGTACGCGGTGCGGCGCCACCGGGCCGGGCGTCCCACGATCGGGCACTGACCTGTTTCGCGGGGGCATCGGATCAGCCCGCCGGCCTCCGGTTCAGCCGGCCGGCCAACCTCCGGTTCAGCCTGCTACCAGCCGGATCAGCCTGCCGAATCGGCCCGCCTGATCAGCCAGCCGCCCGGTAAAGCGCGGCGAGGGCCAGCTCCGCGACGATCCCGGCGATCGAGTAGCCGAGCACGTGCACCGGGGTGGGCCCTGCGTCGGGGAACACGATCAGGTCGGCCACGAACGGGGCGTAGTCCCAGGGCTCGGTGCCGCCGGGCCCGGCCGCGCACGCCTGGTAGTGCCCGGCCAGGTCGTGGCTCTGCACGAAGTAGCCGGCGTCGGCCAGCAGCGGGGCCAACAGCACGAAGTCTTCCTTGGAGCCGGTCGCGCCGGGCAGCAGCACGATTCTCGGAGCGGCCGGGGTCGCCCAGCTCGAAGGCGGCGAGGTTCCCGCTCGGCGCCGGGAACCAGAAGGCGCGGCTGCCTGCGGGCAGCACCGTCCAGTCCCGGCCGGGGAGGGTGTGGTCGCGCAGCACCATCACATCGGCCGGGTTCCCTGCCGGCCGAGCGGCCGGCGCGGAACCCGGCCGGCCGCGGGAACGCCACTCCCAGACGCACATGGCGTCACGGTAGCGCTCCCGCCCCGCAGCCCGAACGAATTCGACGGAGATTTTGCCGAAAACGGACCTCACCACGTCGAAATGGCCGTTTTCCCCGAGAATCTCCGTCGAATTGGTTCAACACCGGCAGGTCGCTCCGCCTGTGCTGAACAGCGTCCACGCGGGTGCGTCAGCTCTGACCCGCGGAGGGCGACCCAACCAATCGATCGAAACTCGTTCGGCTACGGCGCGCGCTGGTCGTCCCGGCCGTCGAGCGCGAGCAGTTGCTCCTCCACGGCGCCGCCGTAGCCTTCCTTCTGCGGGTCGCCGTGCAGGCCGCCGGACACCGCGTATTCCTCCTCCGGGGAGAGCACGAGGCGCTTGCGCCCGTAGAGCGCGAAGATCAGCAGCATGACCACGTAGACCACGGCGATGGCCGCGATGGCCGGGCGGGCCGGCTCGTTGATGAAGAACCCGAAGAAGATCGCCAGCGAGAGGATGCCCGCGATCACCGCCCCGGGTACGCCCCACGGGCTGCGGTAGGGCCGGTTCGCATTCGGGTACTTTCGGCGCAACACGACGAACGAGATCATCTGCAGGATGTAGGCGATCACGGCTCCCCAAACGGCGATGTTGAGCACGATCGCCCCGGCCACGCCGCCGGCGCCGCCGAGCGAGTCGACGAGGATCAGGGCCACGAAGCCGATCAGGGCCCCCACGAGCAGCGCCACCGCCGGAGTCTGGCGGCGGCCGGTCAGGGAGAGGAATTTCGGATAATAGCCGGCCCGCGACAGTGAGTACATGTTGCGCCCGTACGCGAACATGATGCCCTGCAGGGAGGCCAGCAGTCCGACCAGGGCGAACAGGGCCAGCACAGCGGCCGCCTCGTCGCCGACCATCGCCCGAAAGCCGTCGAGCAGTGGCTCCCCGGCGGTGGCGATGTTCGAGGCCCCGACTATCCCGGTGTTGAGCACCAGCACCAGGAGCCCGGTCACGATCAGGGTCGTGCGGGCGATCAGACCGGCTCGCGGGATGTCCCGCACCGGGTCGTGGGATTCCTCCGCGGCCAGCGGCAGCTCCTCAATTCCGAGGAAGAACCACATGGCGTAGGGCAGGGCGAACAGGATCGGCACCACGCCGAAGGGCAGGAACTCGGACTGGCCGGCCTCCGGGGCGATATCGAAGAGGTTGTCCACACTGAAGAGCCCGGAGAAGGCCGCCATTGCCGAGAACACCAGCAGGATGCCGATGGAGATGATCGAGACCACGATCGCGAATTTGAACGAGATCGCGGCGCCGGCCGAGTTCAGGCCGATGAATACGGCGTAGAGGATGGCCCACCACGCCCAGGCGGGCAGTGAGACTCCGAGCAGCTCACTCGTGATGCCGTCGGCGTAGGACGCCGAGAAGTACACGATCACGGCGGTGGTCGCGACATACTCAATGGTCTCGGCCAGGCCGGTGACGAAACCGCCCCAGGGCCCGAGCGCCGCCCGGGCGAAGGAATAGGCGCCGCCCGTGTGCGGCATGGCCGACGCCATCTCCCCGATCGCGAAGATCATGCCGTAGTACATGACGATCAAGAGGGCGAAGGCGATCAGCATTCCGCCGAATCCAGCGAAATCGATGCCGAAGTTCCAGCCCGAGAAATCACCGGAAATGACCGCGGCGACGGCGAGTCCCCACAGCCCCCAGATCCCGGCGCTGCGGCGGAGCTTGCGTTTCTCGAAGTACCCTGCCTCTGCCGTCGTGTAGGTCACGCCCGAGACGTTCAAGGTGTCTTTGGACATCCTGGATTCCTTTGCGTTCTGGTTGCGCAACTCAGCGATCGAGCGGCAACTCCGGGAGTTTACGTTGGCATGACTATAGGGCTCCAATGGTGGCTTGTACATACCTTTACATGCCCGATTCCTGAGTCGAGCGAAACAAAAATTGGCCGTCACACAGCGCTCGATCTGTGGTCTAATGGTCGAATGTTCACCCTTTGACCGGCTCGATGAGGAGAAGTTGATGACACCCCGCTCCGGAAATCTCTCGCTTGAGGACCTCACCTCCCTGGTTCGCGGCGGCGACATCGACACCGTCGTCGTCGCATTCACCGATATGCAGGGGCGGCTGGTGGGCAAGCGGGTTTCCGCGCGGCTCTTCCTGGAAGACGTGGCCGGCCACGGCGCGGAGTGCTGCAACTATCTGCTGGCCGTCGACGTGGAGATGAACACGGTGGACGGCTATGAGATGTCGAGCTGGCGACGCGGCTACGGCGACATGGCCATGATCCCCGACCTCGCCACACTGCGACGCGCGCCCTGGCTGCCCGGGGCCGCCCTCGTCACCGCGGACCTGCGGTGGCTCGACAAGTCACCCGTCGTGGCGTCACCCCGCCAGATCCTGAAAACCCAGCTGGCCCGGCTGGCCGACCGCGGGCTGGTACCCTATGTCGGCACCGAGCTGGAGTTCATCGTCTTCGACGACGGCTACCGGGAGGCGTGGAAGAAGGGCTACCGCGACCTGACCCCCGCCAGCGATTACAACATCGACTATGCGCTGCTCGCATCCACCCGGATGGAACCGTTACTGCGGGACATCCGTAACGCCATGGACGGCGCCGGCATGTACTGCGAGGGCGTCAAGGGTGAGTGCAACCTGGGCCAGCAGGAGATCGCGTTCCGCTACACCGACGCCCTGGCCACCTGCGACAACCACTCCATCTACAAGAACGGCGCCAAGGAGATCGCGGATGCCCACGGCAAGAGCCTGACCTTCATGGCCAAGTTCAACGAGCGGGAGGGCAACAGCTGCCACATCCACATCAGCCTGCGCGGCACCGACGGATCCGCGGTCTTCGCCGACAAGGATGCCGATCACGGCATGTCGACGCTGTTCCGTCACTTCCTCGCCGGCCAGCTCGCGGTGATGCGCGAGCTGACCCTGTTCTCGGCACCGAACATCAACTCCTACAAGCGCTATGTCAGCGGCAGCTTCGCGCCGACTGCGATCGCCTGGGGGCTCGATAACCGCACGTGCGCCCTGCGCGTGGTGGGGGCCGGCCTCGGCCTGCGGGTGGAGAACCGAGTGCCCGGCGGCGACGTGAACCAGTACCTGGCCGTGGCCGCACTGATCGCGGCCGGCCTCTACGGCATCGAGAACGAACTCGAACTCGACGATGCCTTCGTCGGCAACGCCTACGAGAGCGGCGCCGAGCGGGTGCCGGCCTCGCTGCGGGAGGCCACAGCGCTGTTCGCGACATCCACGATCGCCCGGGAGGCATTCGGCGACGAGGTCGTCGATCACTACCTCAACAACGCGCGGATCGAGCTGGAAGCCTATGACGCGGCGGTGACCGACTGGGAGCGGGTGCGCGGCTTTGAGCGCCTCTGACCCCGGCACCGCACCGCGCCCCGGTGCCGACCCGCGCCCCGTGATCGGCCTGACCACCTATCTCGAGCAGTCCCAGACCGGTGTCTGGGACGTGCCGGCCGCCTTCCTGCCCCAGGCCTATTTCGACTCGGTCATCCGCGCGGGCGGCATCGCCGTGCTGCTGCCGCCGCAGCCCGTGGACGCGGCCATTGCCGACCGGGTGCTCGACGGCCTCGACGGCCTGGTCATCACCGGCGGCAAGGACGTCGATCCGGCGCGTTACGGTCAGGCCGCCCACACGAAAACCGACGAGCCGCGGCGGGACCGTGACGCCTGGGAGCATGAGCTGATCCACCGGGCCATCGACCGGGAGCTGCCGCTGCTCGGCATCTGCCGCGGCGCCCAGATGCTCAACATCGCACAGGGCGGCACCCTGCACCAGCACCTGCCCGACGTCGTGGGCCACGGCGGCTACCAGGCCGGCGGCGGCGTCTTCAACATCGTGGACGTGCACGTGGAACCCGAGTCGCGGCTGCACGGGCTGCTCGACGCCCTGGACGTGCCGCTTCCCGTTCCCGTCTACCACCACCAGTCCATCGACCGGATCGGCGCCGGCCTCACCGTGTCCGCACGCACTCACGACGGGGTCGTGCAGGCCGTGGAACTCACCGATGTCCCGTTCGGGCTGGCCGTGCAGTGGCATCCGGAACAGCACGACGACCTACGTCTCTTCGCGGGCCTCGTCGACGCGGCCGCCCGCTACCGGGCGGCCCGTGACCACGACCACGACCACGACCACGATCAGGAAAGGGACACCCTGTGAGCAGCTACACCGTGATCAACCCGGCCGACGAGACCCCAGTATCCGTGGTCGAACACCTCGACACGGATGCGACCGATGAGGCCGTCTCCCGGGCGGTGGCCGCGCAGCGGCTCTGGTCCCGGGTGGCGCCGGCCGACAAGGCTGCCGTTCTGCGCCGCTTCGCGGAGGCCGTGGACGGGGACCGGGAGAACCTGGCCCGCATCGAGATGGCCAACTCGGGGCATCCGATCATGCAGGCGCGCTGGGAGGCCGGCCATGTGCGCGACGTGCTGACTTACTACTCGGCCGCCCCCGAGCGACTCTTCGGGCGGCAGATCCCGGTGTCCGGCGGTCTCGACGTGACCTTCCAGGAACCGCTGGGTGTGGTCGGCATCATCACCCCGTGGAACTTCCCGATGACGATCGCGGCCTGGGGTTTCGCTCCCGCCCTCGCGGCTGGCAACGCGGTGTTGCTGAAGCCGGCGGAGTGGACGCCGCTCTCCAGCATCCATCTGGGCGTACTCGCCCGGGAGGCCGGCCTGCCCGAGGGGCTGTTCCAGGTGCTGCCGGGCCGCGGATCGGTGGTCGGCGAACGGTTCGTGACGCACCCCCAAGTGCGGAAGGTCGTCTTCACCGGGTCGACGGATGTCGGCAAGCGGATCATGGCCGGCTGCGCCGCCCAGGTCAAACGGGTCACCCTGGAACTCGGCGGCAAGAGCGCCAACATCGTGTTCGCCGACTCCAACCTGGAGAAGGCCGCCGCCACCGCACCCTCCGGGGTGTTCGAGAACGCCGGCCAGGACTGCTGCGCCCGTAGCCGCATCCTGGTGGAGCGGAGCGTCTACGACCGATTTCTCGAGCTGCTCGAGCCGGCCGTCGCCGGTGTGCGGGTGGGTGATCCCGCCGACGAGAGCACCGAGATGGGCCCGCTCGTCTCGGCCGCGCACCACGCCGCGGTCTCGGCCTATGTGCCGGAGGGCTCCCCCGTGGCCTTCCGGGGCAGCGCCCCGACCGGACCGGGTTTCTGGTTCCCGCCGACCGTGCTCACCCCGGACTCCCGCACGGACCGTTGCGTCACCGACGAGATCTTCGGACCCGTCGTCACCGTGCTGCCGTTCGACGGTGAAGACGACGCCGTGAACCTCGCCAATGACACCGACTACGGCCTCTCCGGATCGATCTGGACCCGCGACGTGGGCCGGGCGATCCGAGTGGCGCGGGCCGTGGAATCCGGCAATCTGTCCGTCAACTCGCACTCCTCCGTGCGCTACACGACTCCATTCGGCGGCTTCAAGCAGTCGGGCCTCGGCCGGGAACTGGGCCCGGACGCCCCGTTGTCGTTCACCGAGACCAAGAACGTCTTCATCGCCGTCGACTAGACGCCACACCCTCAGACGAACCCCAAGGAGCCAGCATGAGCACCCTCACCCCCATCGACCTCACCCAGCGGCTCGCGGGCCGGGTCGCCGTGATCACAGGCGGTGCCAGCGGCATCGGCCTGGCCACGGCGAAACGGTTCGCCGCGGAAGGAGCAACGGTTGTGATCGGCGACCTCGACGAGGCGGCGGGGCTCGCGGCGGCCGACCAGCTCGACTGCCTCTTCGTCAAGGTGGATGTCACCGACGAGGGCGAGGTCAACAACCTCTTCGACACCGCCTATCTCACCTACGGCTCCGTCGACATCGCGTTCAACAATGCCGGGATCTCCCCGCCCGACGACGACTCGATCGAGACGACCGAGCTACCGGCCTGGCAACGGGTGCAGGACGTCAACCTGAAGTCGGTGTACCTGTGCTGCCGGTCCGCCCTGCGCTACATGGTGAAGCAGGGCCGCGGGTCGATCATCAACACGGCCTCGTTCGTGGCCGTGCTCGGCTCCGCGACCAGTCAGATCTCCTACACCGCCTCGAAGGGCGGCGTGCTCGCGCTCAGCCGCGAGCTGGGCGTGCAGTTCGCGCGCCAGGGCATCCGGGTCAACGCCCTTTGCCCCGGCCCGGTGAACACCCCGCTACTGCAAGAGCTATTCGCGAAGGACCCGGAGCGCGCGGCCCGGCGGCTGGTGCACATCCCAGTCGGCCGGTTCGCGGAACCCGAGGAGCTCGCGGCCGCGGTCGCGTTCCTGGCCAGCGATGACTCCTCGTTCATCACGGGCTCCACGTTCCTGGTCGACGGCGGCATCAGCTCGGCCTACGTGACGCCGATGTAGCGGTGCGGGAGGGTGCGGAAACCGTGATGGACTGGAAGTTCGACCAGGAGCCAGGACCAGAACAGTGATCGACGACGAACAGCCCGGGCTCGACAGCGGACTGCTGCTGCGCCCCGTGCACAGTGGCAACGCCTTCGAGGAGACCGTGCAGCGGCTGCTGCAGACCGTGCGGCTGGGACTCGTCGCGCCCGGCGAACGACTGCCGGCCGAACGCGAACTCTCCGCCATGCTCGCCGTGAGTCGGGACACGCTGCGGGATGCGATCGCATCCCTGGCCGAGGCCGGCTATCTGGTCTCCCGACGCGGCCGCTACGGCGGCACCTTCGTCAACGATTCGTTGCCCCAGCAGACGCCCGGCCGAGGCCACGAGCGTGGACTGCCGGCGCGCCGGGACATCTCCGTGGCCGAGATCGAGGACGCGCTCGCGCTCCGGGAAATCTTGGAGGAGGGCGCCGCCCGGCATGCCGCCGCGCGCACCCTGTCGCCCGGCGAACGGGAAGTGCTGTGGAACAGCCTGGCCGACTCGATCGGCGCCACCGGCGAGGACTACCGCCGACTGGACTCCAGGCTGCACCTCACCATCGGCGAGCTGGCCGGCTCACCGTCGCTCGTGCCGCTGCTGGCCGAAGTGCGGATGCGGATCAACGAACTGCTCGACAACATCCCGTCACTCGGACCGAACATCGCACACTCGGACCGGCAGCACGAGCAGATCGTGACCGCGATCCTGACCGGTCGGCCCGACGCCGCCGCGCAGGCGATGGCCGAGCATCTGGCCGGCACCGCCCTGCTCCTGCGCGGCTTCCTGGAGTAGCGCGAGGCCGCGCCGGGCCAGATCGAGGTCAGATCAAGAACGCGAACGGCAGCGCCAGCAGGCCGAGGGCCAGCGCCAGCAGCACGAGCAGCAGCGAGCCGGCCAGCAGCACCGCGTTGAGCACGATGCCCCAGATCGCCAGGGTGCGCGCCTGCGGTTCCCGTCCGAGGGCGAGGATGCCGACGACCAGGCCGGCAATGGGCACGAGGAAGGTCCAGCCGGCGACGATCGACACAAGGCCGAGCACGAGGCTCGACACGGCCAGAGTGCTGCTCCGCGGGGGTACGGGCTCGGCAGTGTAGACCGGGGCCTGGTCGGGAGCGATGGTTGACATGGGCGGTTCTCCGTTTCGATGGGGAGCGACGGATGCCGCTCTCCCAACGACACTACGGAGCATCCGTTCTGGCACCCATGGGGTTAGCCCCCGAATCGGGCCGGGGGCGGCCACACGGTCACGCGCCGAACAGAACCTCGATCGGGCCGCGCACGAAGAAGACCAGGAAGCCGGCCGCGACCACCCAGAGCAACGGGCTGATCTCGCGCGCCTTCCCCGAGAACGAACGCACCAGCACCCAGGTGATGAAGCCGGCCCCGATTCCGTTGGCGATCGAGTAGGTCAGCGGCATCACGATGATCGTGAGGAATACCGGTAGCACGATGGAGAACTCCGTGAAGTCGATGAACCGGATCTGGGACACCATCATCGCGCCGACGATCACGAGGGCGGCCGCGGCCACCTCCAGCGGCACGATCTGGGTGAGCGGGGTGAAGAACATGGCCGCGAGGAACAGCAGTCCCGTGACGATGTTGGCCAGTCCCGTGCGAGCACCCTCACCGATGCCGGCACCGGACTCGATGAACACCGTGTTCGACGAGGCAGAGGTGGCGCCGCCGACGACGGCGCCGACGCCCTCGACGATCAGGGCGGATTTCAGGCGCGGGAAGTTGCCCTTCTCGTCGGCCACATCGGCCTCGCTGGCCAGGCCGGTCATGGTGCCCATGGCGTCGAAGAAGTTCGTGAAGACGAGCGTGAAAACGAGCATCGACGCGGCCAGAATGCCGATCCGGTCGAAGGCGCCGAAGCTGACCTGTCCGACGAGGCTCAGGTCGGGCAGCGAGACGATGGAGGTCGGCAGTACCGGCGCGTTCAGGTTCCAACCGTCGGGGTTCTGCCCGAATGACGGCCCGACCTTGAAAATCGCCTCGAGGACCACCGCGATCAGCGTGGTGGCGACGATTCCGATCAGGAGGGCCGCCTTCACCTTGCGGGCGACCAGGATGCCGAGAATGATCAGGCCGAGCACGAACACGGCGGTCGGCAGGCTCACGACGGAGCCGTTGTCGCCGAGCTGCACGGGCGGCGACGCGGCGCCGCTCGCGCGCACGAAGCCGGAGTCGACCAGGCCGATGAAGGCGATGAACAGGCCGATGCCGACCGTGATGGCGATCTTCAGCTGGCGCGGCACGGCGTTGAAAATGAGCTCGCGTAGGCCGGTGGAGGCGAGCAGCACGATGATGAGCCCGTTGATGACCACGAGGCCCATGGCCTCCGGCCAGGTCACCTGGCCGACGACGCTCACGGCCAGGAAGGAGTTGATGCCGAGGCCCGCGGCGAAACCGAAGGGAAGCCGGGCGACGGCGCCGAACAGGATGGTCATGACGCCGGCGGTGAGGGCGGTGACCGCGGCAACCTGGCCGTTGGGCAGCCATCCGCCGGCCACGTCGACCGCGGCCTGGTCGGCGCTGAAGCCGCCGAGGATGAGCGGGTTGAGGATCACGATGTAGGCCATCGTGACGAACGTCACCAGACCGCCGCGGATTTCTCGGCCGTAGGTGGAGCCGCGCCGGGTTATTTCGAAGTACCGATCGATGCGGGCCTTGAGCCCCGGGTTCGTGCCCGCCGGGGCGTCCGGCTTGGGGGCAGGCGTGGATGACGTGTGGGTCTCTGTTTCAGAAATGGGGTGCTCCTGGTGTCCGACTCAGCTGATTCTCAGTTCCTCAGTTTACGGCCCCGGAGCGCGGGCCGATTCCGCGGGGCTGGGCGAGGACGGCCCGCGGAGGCAACCGGCCGGGCTTCCGGGCTGTGGCACGCCGAGCTCAGATGTGCGGCACGAAGGCGTCCCAGGCCCGGCGGCGGTCCCCGCGCGGGTCGGACTCGACACGGTCGACGGCGTCGATGACCAGGGTCAGACGCTCGGCCTCGTCGTAGAGCGGCCAGGCCGCATCCGGCACCCCGGAGGCCGCGAAACTGAGCCACCAACCCTGCATCCGGGCACCGATCCGCTGGAAGTCGCGGCGACCGCCGAGCGCGGTCATGCCGCGGCCGAACCAGCCGTCGAGCCGGTCGAACAGCGGGAACAGCTCGAGGCCGTGCGTAGCGTCGAGCCCCATCAAACGCACCAGGCGCGGCGCGGCATCGAAGCGGTAGAAGCGCACCGGGGCATACCGGGAGTGCCGTTCGCCCACGCGCACGCTCGGGTACCAGAAAGAAAAATCACCACCGAAATCGAGGGCGGGCCGCAGCGCGGGTATCCCGGGGTACTGCGCCCGCAGGCGCGTGCGAGCTTTCTTCTTGGTGTTCGCGAACACGGCGCGGATGCGCCCGGGCGTCGTGGCGAGGATGTCGATGCGCCCACTGAACAGCGAACCTTCCCGCGAGTTGGTGCCGATGATCAGCGGAATCCGGTGGGCACGGCCGTCGCGGAAGGCGTCGAGAGGTCGTTCAGGCAGGAAGTCGCCGTCGATCACGGGCGAGAGCGGGATCGTGCCGGGGTACCGGTCCGGGGCGCGCCGCGTCAGGTCGCTCGTGGCCTCGGCCAGATGTTCCGGGTCGGCCTGCAGAAGCAGGGCAGCGGCATTCGTCACCGTGGTGGGCGAGTTCGTCGGGTCGGCCTGCCCGGTGCGCCGGGCCAGGAGCCGCACAAAGTCCGTGGCCCACTCGGCGGTGACATCGGGGGCATAGACGGCGTTCGGCGGGGCGCTCTGCGCGATCGCGCGCTGGAAGAGTCCGGCGGCGGCCGGGACGGTCATCAGGGTGGTCACGGCGTTGGCTCCGGCCGATTCGCCGAAGAGGGTGACGGCATCCGGGTTGCCGCCGAACGCGCGGATGTTGCGCCGCACCCAGCCGAGCGCAGCCACCTGGTCGCGCAGCCCGAGGTTGCTCTCGAACGCATGCTCCGCGGTCGAGTAACGGCTGAAGTCGATGTAGCCAAGCGCCCCCAACCGGTAGTTGAGGCTGACATAGACGATGCCGCCGCGCCGCACGAGCCCCTCACCCTGCCGGGGCACCTCCCGCGAGGACCCGACGCTGTAGGCGCCGCCGTGGATGAAGACCATGACGGGCCGCAGCATCCGCGGGTCGACCGGTTCGTCGGGAGCGATCACGTTGAGGTTGAGGCAGTCCTCGCTTTGCGGGATCGTCGGTTTCGCGCCGATGAACTGGCCGCGGTGGCTCTGCGTGGCGACCGGGCCGAAGGAGCTTGCATCTCGTTCGCCCGGCCAAGGCGAGGCCGGCTGCGGAGCGCGGAATCGGAGCTCGTCCACGGGGGCGGCCGCGTAGGGAATCCCGCGCCACTGGCGCACCCCGCGCACCCGGATTCCGTGCAGCAAGCCGGTTTCAATCCTCACCGAGAGTGGCTCTGCTTGGGCAGGCTGAACGGATGGTCTCACCGTCCGATCTTAATTGTTCACTACCATCGGGATTACGTACGACACGGAAACGAGAAACACATGGCTCTGCCCTGGACCCTGCACGGTGACGGAAAAACGGTCGGAGCCACGGATGTCGTCGGCCCCGGCGAGCGCCTGAACTGGCCGCTGACCATCGGGATCGGCACCCAGCACGTCATCGCCATGTTCGGTGCCACGTTCCTGGTACCGCTGCTCACGGGCTTCCCACCCAGCACGACGCTGCTCTTCTCGGGCATCGGCACCCTGCTTTTCCTGGTAATCACGCGCAACAAGCTGCCCAGTTACCTCGGCTCCTCGTTCGCCTTCATCGCGCCGATCACCGCCGCGACCGCGAGCGCGGGCATGGGCAGCGCCCTGTTCGGCATCATCGTCGTCGGCCTACTCCTGGCCCTGATCGGCGTGATCGTGCAGCTCACCGGCACCGGCTGGATCGACGCATTGATGCCGCCCGTCGTCTCCGGGGCCATCGTCGCCCTGATCGGCCTCAACCTGGCGCCCGTCGCCAAGTCGAACTTCGAGCTGGCCCCGCTCACCGCGCTGATCACCCTGCTCGCCGTGATCCTCTCGACCGTGGTGTTCCGCGGCATCCTGGGCCGGCTGTCCATCTTCATCGGCGTGATCGTGGGCTATGTGGCCGCCGTGGTGGCCGGCGAGGTCGACTTCAGCGGGGTGGGCGAGGCTGCCTGGATCGGCCTGCCCCAGTTCACCGCGGCGATGAACCCGTTCGCGGATCCGTCCGCCGCCCTCGGCGTGCTGCCGGCGTTCCTGCCGGTCGTGCTCGTGCTGGTGGCCGAGAATGTGGGCCACATCAAGGGCGTTGCCCAGATGACGAATGTGACGGTGAACCGCTTCACGGGTCGCGCCCTGATGGCCGACGGCCTGGCCACGATGCTCGCCGGCTTCAGCGGCGGATCGGGCACCACCACCTATGGCGAGAACATCGGCGTCATGGCGGCCACCCGCATCTACTCCACGGCCGCCTACTGGGTCGCGGGCATCACCGCGGTGCTGCTCGGACTCTCCCCCAAGATCGGTGCGGTCATCAACACGATCCCGGCGGGGGTGCTCGGCGGCGTCACCACGGCCCTCTACGGCCTGATCGGCATCATCGGCGTGAAGATCTGGCTCGACAACAAGGTCGACTTCAGCAAGCCGGTCAACCAGTTCACCGCGGCCACCGCGCTGATCATCGGCATCGCCGACTATACCTTCTCGGCCGGCAGCCTCAGCTTCAACGGCATCGCGCTCGGCACGGTCGCCGCCATCGTGATCTACCACCTGATGACGTGGGTGGCCCGGGTGCGCGGCACCGCACGGTAGCATCCGCGGCCCTCTGCAGCGCCGCAGGTACTGGCTCGCGGCGCATGTTCTGGCTCGCGGCGCACCGTCTACCGTGCGCCCAGCTCCACAGGGTGCGCCGCCAGCCTGACGGACCAGGTCGCGCAGTCATCCGGCGTTGCGAGCGTGCAGCGCCGTTCCGCACGTGGCGTGCCACCAGCGCAGCGGCGCAGCTACCGCGCGGCGACCGAGAGCGCCCGTTACGGCACGGAACGCTGCGAGGGAAGCGGAACAGGGACGCAGCGGGTCAGCGGTGCAGGGCCGGCACAATCAGGTAGACACCGTAGAGCACGGCCGCGCTACAGAGCACGAAACAGGCGTAGGCGCCCATCAGGGCGACCTGCTTCTGCAGAGGGCTCAGTGGGCCGGCGGCGGCCTTGCGCGCGCGCTTGGCCTCCTTGGCCGCACGCTTGGGGGTGAGCACGGTGATGGCTCCCGTGAATTCGGCCGGTTCGACCACGGGAACGCGGCCGGAGGTGGTGAGCAACCGCAGCCCGAACGAATACAGGCCCACCACGACCGCGGACGAGAGGAGAGAAGCGAGCGCGACGACGAGGAACGCAGACCAATCGATCACAGCGCGACCTTCTTCTGATCCTTGCGAGAGGCCGTGCGGGAGGCCTTGCGGGGGGTCTTCCGGATCTTCACGACCCGCCCGGCGTCGTCGATGTCGTGCAGGTTGTCGTGCGTGACCCGGCTCTGGCGGGACCGGCGAAACAGCACGGCGATGACGAGGGAACCGATCACCAGGTCGAGCACGATGCCCATCGGTCCGATCAGGGCGAGTCCGGCCGCGAAAGCACCCATGATGGCCGCCGCCGGCAGGGTGAGCACCCAGCCGAGCGCGATCTGGCCGGCCATCCCCCAGCGCACGGTCGAGCCGCGGCGGCCCAGGCCCGAGCCGATCACCGACCCGGACGCGACCTGCGTGGTGGAGAGCGCGAAGCCGAGTTGGCTGGACGCGAGGATGGTGGCCGCGGTGCTGGTCTCCGCAGCGAAGCCCTGGGCCGGCTTGATGTCGGTGAGGCCGCGACCCATGGTCCGGATGATTCGCCAGCCGCCGGTGTACGTGCCGATCGCGATCGCGATCGCGCAGGTGGTGATGACCCACAGCTGCGGGCCGGTGCCCACGTCCTGCAGCCCGCCGGCGATCAGGGTGAGGGTGATGACGCCCATGGTCTTCTGGGCGTCATTGGTGCCGTGTGCGAGGGCAACGAGCGACGAGGAGATGATCTGCGCGTAGCGGAAGCCGCCCCGGCCATCCGCCTTGCCGGAATCCCGCCGGGTGATGAAGTAGGCGAGCCTGGTGGCGAGGTAGGCGACGATGCCCACCGTGAGCGGGGCGATCAGTGCCGGCAGGATGACCTTGGCCAGCACGACGTCGTAGGCGACCGCCTGCGAGCCGACGCCGATGATCGTCGCGCCGATGAGTCCGCCGAACAGGGCGTGGCTCGAGCTGGACGGCAAGCCACGCAGCCAGGTGATGAGGTTCCAAACGATGGCGCCGATCAGGCCCGCGAAGATGATCTCGGGAGTGATCTGAACTCCGGCGTCATCCTTGTTGATGATGCCGCCGGAAATGGTCCTGGCGACCTCGGTGGAGAGGAAAGCCCCGACCAGGTTCAGAATGGCGGCGAGTCCCACCGCGACCTTCGGGCGCATGGCCCCGGTCGCGATGGGGGTTGCCATCGCGTTCGCGGTGTCGTGGAAGCCGTTGGTGAAGTCGAAAATCAGTGCGAGCGCAATCACAAGCGCAACGATCAGGGTGAAATCCACCGGCGTCTTCCTCTGAGTGTACGACAGCCGGGGTTATCTCAAGCTGCACCGCTGTGATAAGCCTGACACTCCCGGGGAAGCAGGTCAATTCAAACCGGGTCGACCACCGTGGCCAAGTCGGGACCGAAGGTGTAGGTGGCCCGCACCGGAATGCCGGCGAGCACCCCCGGCAGCCAGTGCCGGGCGTCGTCCCACATCTCGTCCACCGGTAGCGCGGCCACGTCGAACCAGACTGGGTTCAGCTCGTCGGACTCGCGCGGGGTGCCGCTCCACTGCGTGCAGACGAACACGCTCGATTCCTGGCTCCAGGCCTCCCGGTGCGGAAACAGGTAGGTCAGCAGACCCAACGGGGTCAGGGCGGATGCCGCCACGACCAGGCCGGACTCCTCCTCGATCTCCCGCACCATCGCCTCCACGGCCGACTCCCCCGGCTCGAGCTTGCCGCCGAGGCCGACGATGTTGCCCCGGCCCAGTCCTTTCTTCTTGCGGCCGAGCAGCACCTGCAGGTCCCCCGATGGAGAACGCCGGGTGAGGTAGCCCACGCAGACCTGAGGAAGAGACATGAACCAATGGTAACGAGGTACGGTCCGGCCCCCGTTCAGGCCGGTTTGTTAGGATCCAAGTATGAACTTTGTGCCGGAATCCGGAACCATAACCATGTTCACGACGACCTGGTGCGGCTATTGCACCCGCCTGAAGACCCAGCTGGTCAAGGCCGGCATCGCCTACACCGAGATCAACGTGGAGGAGGTCGACGGCACGTCCGAGCTGGTGATGAGCCTGAACAACGGCAACCGCACGGTTCCGACAGTCCTCTTTCCGGACGGCTCCAGCGCGACGAACCCGTCGCTGGCGCAGGTTCAGGCCAAACTCGCCTGAGTCGGTCCCGGAACGCACGAAGGGGTCCCGGTCGAACCTCCGCCAAACGGCGGAAATCGATCCGGATCCCCTCAGCGCCTGATGCGGGTTTAGCCGAAGAGCACCGCGGCCTCGTCGTAGCGCGCCTGCGGCACGGTCTTTAGACCGATGGTCGCTTCCGCGATGCTGACGATTTCCATGTCGGTGCCTCGCAGGGAAACCATGGAGCCCCACTGGCCGGCGTAGACGGCGTCGACGGCCGCCATGCCGAGGCGGGTGGCGAGCACCCGGTCATAGGCCGACGGAGCGCCGCCGCGCTGGGTGTGGCCGAGGACGGTGGCGCGGGATTCGATGCCCGTGCGCTCCTCGATCATCGGGGCGATCATCTCGCTGATGCCGCCGAGGCGGGGGCGGTTGAACGCGTCGAGGCCCTTGGTCGAGAGCGCCTCCTCCATGCCGGCGAGCTTGAAGCCCTCGGAGACGACAAGCACGGGTGCGCGGCCGCGGTCGCGCACGTGCATGACCCAGTCGCAGATCTGCTCGATGGTCTGGGGCTGCTCCGGGATCAGGATGGCGTGGGCGCCGCCGGCCATGCCGGAGTGCAGGGCGATCCAGCCCACGTGGCGGCCCATGACCTCGACGATCATGCAGCGGCCGTGGGATTCGGCTGTGGTGCGCAGTCGGTCGATGGCCTCGGTGGCGATCTCGACGGCGGTGTTGAAGCCGAATGAGTAATCGGTGGCTTCGAGGTCGTTGTCGATGGTCTTGGGAACGCCGACGATCTGGAGTCCGGCATCCGTCAGTCGGCGTGCCGCGGTGAGGGTGCCCTCGCCGCCGATGGCGATAATCGCGTCGATTCCTTCCGCGTCCATCGTCTTCTGAATGTTAATGGGGCCGCCGTTTTCACCCTCGAACGGGTTCGTGCGGGAGCTACCGAGGATGGTGCCGCCCTGACGGGAGAGACCGCGCACGCTGTGCCGGTCCAGAGTCATAAAGTCGCCCTCGACCAGGCCTTTCCAGCCGTTGCGAATGCCGACGAATTCGGCATCGAGTACGCGGATGCCTTTAAGGACGGAACCGCGAATAACCGCGTTCAGGCCGGGGCAGTCTCCGCCGCTGGTGAGGATACCAATTTTCATTTGTCGTTGCTCCTTGTTGCACAAGTGATCAGATTGGCGCCCACACCGCCGCCACTCAATGATGGACCCCAAACGAGGCCCGGTTCAAATCCACGCCGGTGAGGGGCGCGTTCTACAACTCCCCGTCGAGTGCCAGGGTCAGCAGGTAGATCAGGGCGCTGGCCTGCACGGAATCGGCGGACGAGATCTCGTCGACGGCGCCGTCCAGGGCGCGGGCCGCGAGGCCCTGCTTGCTGCCGATGAGTTCGGCGATGCGCGCGTCAATGGTGTGGGCGGCGATGATCCGCCACGCGGTGACCGGCTCGTCCTGGCCGATGCGGTGCACCCGGTCGATGGCCTGTGTCTGCTCGGCGGCAGTCCAGCTGAGCTCGGCGAGCACGACGTTGGAGGCGGCCTGGAGGTTGACGCCGACTCCGGCGGCAGAGAGGGAACAGACCACCACGGCCACCCCCTGGTCATCGTTGAAGGAGTCGATGGCGGCCTGGCGGGCCAGTGCGCTTTGGTCGCCGCGCAGGGAGACCGTGCGCAGGCCGCGCTTGGCGAAGATGTCCTCGGCGGCATCCATCACGTCGATGTGCTTGGCGAAGAAGACGACCTTGCCCACCGAGTGCGCCAGCTGCACGGCGTAGTCTGCCGCGAGGGCGGCCTTGGCCTGGCCGATCTTGCGCACCATGGTGAAGACGTTCTCACCGGTCGTCTGCCCCTTCGACTCCTCGAGTTCGGCGTGGGCAACCGCGCGGATGAACGCGGCTCGCTGCTCTCCCTCGAGGACGGGCGGCGTCTGGCCCGGATGGCGGGCGGCGACGAGGGAGTGGTACCGGGTGACCAGGCGGGCGGCGAGCTCCCGCTCGGCCTGGCGGATGGAGCGGCCGAGGTCGTCGTCCAGCTCGACCGGGATGTCGGCGATGCGCTTGGCCGGCAGGTCGGCGGCGACGTCGACCTTGCGGCGGCGCACGATGCCGAGGTCGATCACCGCGGCACGCGCGGCGCTGTAGAACCCGGAGTCGGCCGGGGTCAGCCCGATCGCTTCGAGCTTCTGCATGAGTCTGGGGGCTGGCTTGTCGCCGTCGAGCCAACCGAGGAACTGCCAGATCGCCCGGAAGTCGTCGACGTCGTTGATCAGCGGGGTTCCGGTCAGAGCCATCAGCAGCGGGTTGCCGCCGGGCGTGCGGCGCCGGATCTGCTCAGCCAGGGCCAGCACGTGCTTGGAGCGCTGCGACTGCAGGTTCTTGATGAAGTGCGCCTCGTCGACGACCATGCCCTTGAAGCCCAGGGTGCCCAGCCAGGTGCGGTGCCGGTCGAGCACGTCGTAGTTGACGATGACCACATCGGCGAAGGCGTCGAGCGTGTCGCCGTCGCCGTGGATGACGGTGGCCCGGCGGTTCGGCGTCCACAGTGCGACCTCGCGCACCCAGTTCATCTTGACGACGTTGGGAACGATGGCCAACAGCGGGTAGGCCCCGCTGACGGATGCCGCGAGCAGGCTCTGCGCCGTCTTCCCGAGCCCCGGCTCGTCGGCAAGCAGGTAGCTGCGGTGGCCCAGGCGCGCGCTTTCGACGAACCGGGCCTGGTGGCGCATCAGCTCCATGCCGCGAGGCGAGAGCCGGTCGACGCGGGGTGCCTCGGGCAGGTCCATGCTGGCGGCCTGACCGCCGGAACCATACTCGAAGGATTTGAACAGCGGGCCGATGAGTTCCCAGTTGGCCAGGCGACGGCCGGAGACGACCGGCTGGGCCGTCGCGGCGCTGAAATCGGGCGCGAGGAACGGGTTGGCGAGCTGGCGAGCCTTGACCGACTGAGGGATGACCTGGTTGACCGGAATTTCCGGCTTGGCCTCGGCCTCGCGGGTGATGATCAGTTCGTCGGGGGTGAGTTCGGCGCCGGACTCAAGCAGCCAGTCGCGGCGGAACCGCTGCGCGACCGTGGACACGCCGGCATCCGGTTCCAGCAGGGTGATCAGGCTGGTGTCGCGGGCCGCGGTCTTCGCCAGGATCTGGGCGATGCCGTCAAGGCGTTTCAGCAGTTCCGCGCGGTTCGCGTCGGTGAGATCCTTGTCGCCCTTGACCCGCGCACGTTCCTCGCGCATGAGCAGCGCGATGACCTGGTACTTGGTGCGGTTGGTCGGGCCCAGCTTGGCGCCGACCTGCGCCTTCGCCTCCACCTCGCGCACCTTGCGGGCGAGGATGGGAATGATGGGGGCGTCATCGTCGCGGGAACGAGGTCGCTGCCGAGCGCGACCTTCGGCGGCAACACGGTTGTTCGAACCGGCGGCCTGGTGGCGGGTGTAAGCCATTCTTCTCCAACTTCACAGCAGCACAGCAGACAAAGGCCGTGCTCGACGTGGTGCGGCATCCGTGGACACCGGTGCGATCGATACGTCGAAGCCTGAATCGAGCAACGTGCCAACCCTATTTGCGCCACCGGCATTTGGGATGCAGCGGCACGGTCAAGACGGTAATCGGGCTTTTTCGACGCGAATACAGTCTACGCCCGCTGGTCAATCCCGATGCACGGGCACCTTGGTGACGACCCCGACGAGGATGAAGACCAGCGCGGCGATGAACTGGGCGGACACCCAGCCCCGGCCGGATAGGTCGATGACCACGATCGGGTTCCAGAGCACCGCGATCGGCACGAGACCGATCAACCACAGCCAGACCTTCGCCTGGATGGCGAAGACGCAGAGGATCATCGCGAGGATGCTGACCGCGTAACGGATGATGATGAAGCTTTCGGAGTCCAGCAGCGCGAGCCCGCCGAGCAGGATGACCGCCCCGAGCAGACCGGGGGCCAGAGCGGAACGTGTGACTGTGGGTTCGACCGGGGTGCCCATCAGACGCCTCCTCCTCCTCCGCCGCCGTCTCCACCGCCGCCGACCGAGCCACCACCACCCGAACCGGAACTGGAGGAACTCGACGCGCTTCCCGACCAGGAGGCCGAGGTGGAGCTCGTGAACGAGCTCAACCCGGCGGCGAACCGGACCGGGTTGAACGGAGCGAACCCAGCGTACCAGTCCGGCTGCGCGTCACTCCGGGCGTAGTGGTCACCGAGAACCTGGGCCCACTCCTTCTCCTGACCGAACAGCACCGCGAACGGCAGCAGGTGCTCATAGAGCTTCAGCACCTGCCCCGGCTGCCCCGGATCGGGCAGGCCAAGAACGGATGCCGGGTCCGGCCGGTAGGGCGACCTCAGCGCTCCCTCGGGACTCTGCAGCACTCGCAGCCGTTCGGCCCGGGCTATATCGATGTACAGCTTCACACCGACCAGAGTCAGAATGCCGGTGAGCACAGCGCCGACGAGCAGCCAACGAAGCAGCCGGCCACCCTTCCTCTCCCGCAGCCCGTCGGTCAGCACCTGCTCGGTGACCGCCTGGAGCTGCTTGGCCAGCCCGGCGCCCAGCTTGGTGTCCTTCGTCTTGAGGTCGCGGCTCGTGCCCGCGTGCAGCCCCGGGAACAGCAGCCGGAGCACCGCCTGCTCGGCCGGGTCGAGGTCTCTGGTGTGCAGCAGCTCGAGCAGGTAGTGCTTTGTGCCCTCCCCCTCCAGGACCCGCACATTGCCACGCACAGCGAAGCTGAGCAACTGGGCGGTCATGGCCTTGGCGCTCGTGCGCATCACGTTTCCCGCCATGAGCAGGTTGACGCCCTGCGGCCGCAGGTACTCGGCGACGACGGTCGGCCGACCCGGTGCGTTCCGCCAGCGGGTGGCCCGGGAGGCGACGGCGAGACCGGCGCCGAGCAGGCCGATCAGGGCCGCTGCGAGACCGATACCCGGGAAAGGGTTCGCCGTGAACGACTGGTCGCGGGGCACGAAGGTGCCAGGTTCGAACCCGACGGCCAGAGTGAGCCCCTCGGCCGAGCCGAGTGCCCCGGCGGTGACGTCGAGCGTGACGTCGACCTGTTCGCAGGTGATGACATAGGTCTGCGCGCCATGCACGAAGACATCGGTGGCGATCGTCACCGGCGCAGGCTGTTGAGCACCACGAACAGGCTGGAGAATACCATCAATGCGGCGGAGATCAACGGGTTGATCAGGTCGAACACGACCAGCGGCAGCACCGCCCGGCCGTAGCAGAAGGTGCATACCAGGGTACCCCTGATCACGCGCAGGGTGCGTCGGGACAGCCGGATGACGTTGGGCATGGTGCCAGGTGGTCGCACACGATGGTGACGTCGCTGGCAGACGACAGAATACCCCTCCGGGGTATGTGAAATCGCGATACTGTAGACCCATGATTGACGACATCAAACGGCGTGCCCTGCACCGTGCCCGCATCCTCGAGGGTCAGATGCGTGGTTTGGAGAAGATGATCGAGAACGAGGATTACTGCATCGACATCCTCACGCAGTCCCTGTCAATCCAGAAGTCGCTCGGCTCGCTCAACAAGCTCCTGGTGGACAATCACCTGCAAACCCACGTGACCGAGATGTTCGAGGCCGGGGGCGAGGCTCGGGGGACCGCCATCGCGGAGCTGCTCAAGGTCTTCGAACTCAACAACAACCGAGGCTGAAGCCGGCAGCACCCGCCGCGTTGACATCACCGGTGGAATCAATTAGCGTCTCTGAATGCTCCAAATCCGGGCATCGGTCGTTCCCCCGAGACGAATTGGTTTTCCCATTGACTTCAGAATCTGCATCCCTGCCGCACCTTCCCGGCCACACCGAACACCACGACATCACGAATCTGGTCGGCGAATACCGCCAGCGCCAGCTCAATCTCTTCCGTGAGCGCCAGCTGGAACTCGAGCCCGACGAGCAGATCTCTGCGCACCTTCCCACGCACTAGCCACTGCGCCCGAGCCACTGCGCAGACTCGCCCCACATCAGATCTGCTGGATCGGCATCGCGTTGCTCGCAACTCTTCCATAGTGCCTCGCCGTGACCGCACCGGCCCCTGAGTGAGTCCTCATCCCTTCGCGGCGTCGCGCGCCCACGATCGGGTCCGACGGCACCGCGTGCACGCGGGTCATCACCGGCGAGTCGGCGAGTGCCCTGGTCAAGGCCCGAGCCGCACGAGTCATGCGGCGCCTCCAGCGATCACCGTTTGGTATCCGGCAGATGGTGTGGCCAACTCAGGAGATCCGCTCGGGGCATGCCGGGCATCCGCGCTGGTTCCGCACTAGTCTGCGGCGGCTGGCGGACCCAGGCGGCGGATGTCCTGAGTTGGCCACACGCGCGGGCTCAGCCGGGCCTGACCGACGTAAGCGTTCGGGGCGCCAGAATCGCCGTCGACTCCGTTCGGGCTGAGTGGCTCCAGGGCCTCGGACTCGGAAAACCGGGCGGTTGGAACGCGGTTTCATACCGCGTCGAGGGCCGGGTCAGGTCAGAGCCCGGTCAGGTCAGAGCCCGGTCGGGTCAGAGCCCGGTCAGGTCAGAGCCCGGTCAGGTCAACCTTGGTGAACTCACCGCTCAGGCGGCGCGCTCGGCGACCGGCCGGCCCGATCCGGGGGCATTCGGGGCAGTCGTGGCGTTCGCGTTCGTCACGGCCACCTCCACGGCAGCCTCCCCTACGGCGGCCGCCGTGATCCGGTTGGCCATGCCGGTGAAGATGACGCCGTGGAAGGGCAGGATCGCGAACCAGTACAGCCGACCGCCCAGTCCCCGCGGGAAGAAGACGGCGCGCTGACGGTACACGGAACCGCCGCCCGGCGCCGGATCCGCCGTCATCTCCAGCCACGCCCGGCCGGGAACGCGCATCTCGGCACGGAGACGCAGGAACCGGCCGGTGTCGATGCGTTCGACCCGCCAGAAGTCCAGCACGTCGCCCGTATGCAGGTGGTCGGGGTTACGACGGCCGCGGCGCAGGCCGACCCCGCCGACGAGCTTGTCCATCCAGCCGCGGATGGCCCAGGCCAGCGGGAATGAGTACCAGCCGTTGTCACCGCCGATGCTCTCGATCACGCGCCACAGGGCTTCCGGCTTCGCGGCGGTGTGCTTTTCCTTGAGGTCGGTGTAGACGAGGTGCCCGGCCCATTCGGGGTCGCTGGGCAGCGGGTTGCTCGACGCACCCGCGATCGACGCGTTCCGCCAGCTGGTCTCGACGTCGCCGTCGCGCATGCGACCGAGGGCCAGGCGCACGGCGGTGCGATACCCGGTGAGGCCCTCTTTCGGTTGGGGAATGTACTGGTCGATGTCGCGCTCGTGCACCACACAGTCGTTTTGCAGACTTGCGATGATGGGCACGGCCAGGCTGCGCGGGATGGGTGTGACCAAATTGACCCACTGCGATGCGAGCCAGGGCGTGAACACGGGCAGGGACGCGATGGGGCGCTGGCGCAGGCCGGCCTCGAGGGCATACCCGTTCATCATCTGGCCGTAACGCAGCACGTCGGGGCCGCCGATGTCGAAGGTGCGGTTGACGTCGGCGGGGAGCTCCGCCGACGCGACGAGGTAGTAGAGCACGTCACGCACGGCGATCGGCTGGATCTTGTTGCGCACCCACTGCGGCGCCGGCATGTACGGCAAAACGTCGGTCAGGTGCCGGATCATCTCGAACGACGTGGAGCCGGACCCGATGACCACCCCGGCCTGGAGGGCTGCTGTCGGCACACCGGACTCCACCAGAATGCGGCCGACCTCTGCCCGGGAGCGCAGGTGCTGGGACAGCTCCTCGGTGTCCGGGTGCAGCCCGCCCAGGTAGACGATGCGGGAGACGCCGGCCGCGGCGGCGGCCGTAGCCACATTCGTGGCCGCGAGGCGTTCCGTGCTCTCGAAGTCGCCGCGGGTGCCCATCGAGTGCACCAGGTAGTAGAGCACATCGACCCCGATGACGGCGGATCGCACACTGGCCAGGTCCCCGAGGTCACCCTCGGCGACCTCCACCTGTTCGACCCACGGGACATCTTTCAGCTTCTGGGGTGTGCGCACGAGCACGCGCACGGCGTAGCCGGCTTCCAGCAGCAGGGGAACGAGCCGGCCGCCGATATACCCGGTAGCGCCGGTCACAAGTACACGTCGTTGCGTCGTCATAGCGAAAGCCTAGGGGCGGATGCTGGACTGACGCCGAGGATCGGGCAAACAGCCGCGCCGTGCCGAGCTGCGGCTGTGGGCCAGGGCTGTGGATGACTCGCGCGGGCGCGCGCAGAGTGCGGCATCATCGCCGAATGACACTCCGACTCGATCCCCGGTATCCGGTCGTCTGGCGCTCGCCCGACATCATCCAGGTCGGCGTCGACCGCCCGTTGGTCGTGATCACCGCCCTGAGCCCGGGACTCGAGCGGGTGCTCGCGGCCCTGTTCGTGGGGGTGCCCCGCTCCGGAGCCCTGATGATCGGGCGGGAGGGCGGGGCCTCCGACGAGGCCATCCTGGCGCTGCTCCGCGCCCTGCGGCCGGCTCTTCTGGTCACCGCCGAGAATGTTCCGGGCCCGGCCCGGATGCCCGAACCGGTCGCCGTGGCACCGCCGCCCAGAATCTGCGTCGACGGGTGCGGGCTCACGGCGGACCTGATCCGCACCCTGATCGGCACCCTGGGTCTGACCCTGGCCAAGACCGACGACCCCGGCACCGGGCTGGCCGTGGTCCTGGGTCACTACGCCCTGGAACCGGAGCGGCACGGGCGCTGGCTGCGCCGGGACATCCCGCACCTGCCCGTGGTCTTCAGCGACAGCGAGGTGCGGATCGGACCCCTGGTCGAGCCGGGGGTCGGCCCCTGCCTGTACTGCCTGGAGCTGGCGCACATGGATTCCGACCCGTCGTGGGCCGCCCTGGCCTGCCAGCTGCTCAGCCGCCGGGCACCCACGGAGACCCCGCGGGCCGGCATCGATGTGGCCGCCCTCGTCGCCGGGATCGGCCACGACTGGCTGGTCCTCGGGCGGTCCACCCTCACGGAGACCGCGCTCGTCTTCGACGTGGCGTCCGGCACCCTCAAACGTCGTGGCTACCGGCCGCATGAGTCGTGCGGCTGCCGCACCGTTCCCGGGAACGTGACCGCGCTGCCCGGGGCCGGGCGCCCCGTCCGCGACTGACCGGACAGGTCCAGGTCAGACCCGGTCGCAGACCGGGGCCCAGATCAGGCTCGGGCGAGCCGGATGCCCCGCTCCGGCCCCACGACCAGGGTCAGGTCGAGCAGCGGCCGGGCTTCGGCCCAGCCGCCCTCACCGTGCAGCAGGTAGTCGCCCTCCACCACCACGAGGCGCCGGCGTTCAGCCGGGCGACCAGCGCCTCCCCCACGGTCGACTCTCCGATCCCGGGGCGCCTGCCGGGTGCGTTCGAGTTCGACCGCCCGGACGACCGCGACAACCTCGTCCAGGCTACGGAGCAAGGCCATCAGGTGCTCTCAGCCGACCGGGCGGTCGAGTCGGAGGCCGGGCGCGGAGTCGAAGACGAACCGGGCCCAGAGGCGGTAGCCGAGCGCGCTCGGGTGGAACTCGTCGCTGGCGAAGAAGCCCTCGACGTAAGGCGGCGGGGTCGGGATCGCGACGACCCCGTCGAGACCCACGACGGCCAGGCGGGCGCCGGTGTCGAGGCTCGCGGCGTGCCGCGCGAGGGTGGCGCGCAGGGGTTCGGGCAGCAGCGCGAAGCGGTCGAAGCGCGGCATCAGCGACACGAGCACGGCCGCCTGCGGCGCCGCGGCCCGCAGGGCGAGCACGATTCGACGCACATCGTTCGTGAAGGCGTTTCGGGAGCGCAGCCCCAGCGCATCGTTCGCGCCGATGGTCAGCAGGGCCAGGTCGAAGGGCACGGCGGCGGCGTCCGTCAGGAAGCGCTCGCGCACGTCCCGGGCCGTGGCGCCGTTCTCACCGATCGCCCGCCAGGTGCTGCCGCGGCCCCAGCGCTCGGCCACCTCGTGGGCGATCCAGCCAGGCAGGGCCTCGCTTTGGGTCTCGGCGCCCACGCCGGCGGCGGTCGAGTCGCCGAGCACGAGGATGCGCAGCGGGTCGGGGCCGGGCCGGGAACCGGTCCACGGGAGGGCGGCGTCGGGCAGCCGGGGCGTGTCGCGGCGCAGCCGGCGTGCCTGCGTCACCAGTAACGGCGCGTAGGGCACCGCAGCCAGGCGGGTGAACGGAAAAGTGGGCACGCCCCGAGGCTACCCCGCGCCGGTCTCAGGAGCCGCGGGCGGCGGGCGCACGCACGCCGCGGGCGCCGATCTCGGACAGGAACCGGGAACGCTCTCTGGGGCTGCGCTGCTGGTGGCCCGCAGCAGACCAGCTCAGGGACAGCCGTTTGCGTGCCCGGGTGATGCCCACGTAGAGCAGCCGGCGTTCCTCGTCGATCTGCTCGAAAGTGCCTGCGTAGCTGATCGGCACGAGTCCCTCGGACAGACCGATCAGGAAGACGGCGTCCCATTCGAGGCCCTTCGCCGAGTGCAGCGTCGCCAGGGTCACCGCGGACACCGTGGGTTCGTGCTGGCCGGCCTGGCGCTCCATCAGCTCGTCGGTGAACTGGCGGAATGTGGTCTCCGGGGCTGCCTGGTCGACGAGGCCCATGATCGCGTTAAGCGACTCCCACCGGTCGCGCACCGCGCCCTGGGCCTCCGGCGCACTCTGGCTCCAGCCGAGGGAGCGCAGCACGTCACTGACGGATTTGAACAGCGGTTCGCCGATGATCGAGACGGATGCCGCGCGCAGCTGCATCACCGCCTGCTTGACCTCGGCCAGGTCGAAGAAGCGCTTCGACCCGCGGATCTGGTAGCTCACCCCGACGTCGCCGAGGGCAGTTTCGAGGAAGGCGGCCTGCACGTTCACCCGGAACAGCACGGCGATGTCCTCCGGGCGGGTGCCGCCCTCGATCAGCTCGACGATGTTCTGGGCGACGCCGCGGGCCTCGGCCATGTCGTTCGGGTATTCGCGCACACCCGGCTCGGTGCCGATTTCGCTGGCGTGGGCGCGCAGGGTGAGGGCGCCGGTCCGCCCGCGCATGAGCTGGTTGGCCGTGGCGACGATCGACCCCGTCGACCGGTAGTTCTGCTCGAGGCGCACGACGGTGGCGTCCTCCCACCGCTTGGGGAAGTCGAGCAGGTAGTCGCTGCGGGCGCCCGCGAAGGAGTAAATGGTCTGGCTGGCGTCCCCGACGACGCAGAGGTCGCGGCGCTGGCCCAGCCAGAGCGAGAGCAGGTCGTGCTGAAGCGGGGAGACGTCCTGGTATTCGTCGACGACGAAGAAACGGTACTGCTCGCGCACCTGTAGGGCGACGGATGGCTCGGCCTCGATCATCCCGGCCATCGCCAGGAGCACATCCTCGAAGTCGATCTGCTTGCGGTCGTCCTTGAGGCGCTCGTAGGACTCCATCATGGCCAGCACCTGGTCCACGTCGAGCCGGCCGGGCAGGCTGCGCTTGGCGATGCCGGCCCCATACGCCTCAATGCCGATTCCGGAGGTCTTTCGCCACTCGATCTCCGCGGCCAGGTCGCGCAGGGTGGCCGTGTCCAGCTTGAGCTTCAGGGTTTCGGCGGCATGCCCGAGCAGACGGCCCTTGCCGTCGAGGATGCGGGGCGCCTGGCCGCCGACGACGTGCGGCCAGAAATAGTTCAGCTGCGACAGGGCCGCCGAGTGGAACGTGCGGGCGGCGACGCCCCCGGCGCCGAGTTGGCGCAGCCGGCCGCGCAGCTCCGCGGCGGCGCGCGCCGTGAAGGTGAGGGCCATCACCCGGTTCGGCGAGTACGCGCCGGTCATCACGCCGTAGGCGATGCGGTGGGTGATGGCCCGGGTCTTGCCGGTGCCGGCGCCGGCGAGCATGCACACCGGACCCACGAGCGCCTCGGCCGCCACCCGCTGCTGGTCGTCGAGGCCGGCCAGCAGGGAACCGGCGGTCAGCGCCATCCGTGCACCTTGTCGGGGCCGAAGTCGAGGGGTTCGCCGAGCCAGTGCTCGATGATCGCCCGGGCGATCGAGGAACGGCCGGGCAGGATGATGACGTCGCCGGAGGCCCGTAGCTCGTCGCGGCTGAACCAGCGCAAGTCGAGGATCTCCTCCCCGTCGGGGAGCAGGGCCGCCGGAGCCTGGCCGTCGGCGAGCCGGGCCGTGAAGCCGAACATGATCGAGGCCGGGAACGGCCACGGCTGGGAGCCGAGGTAGACCGGGTCGGCCACGCGCAGGCCGGATTCCTCGAACATCTCCCGGATGACGGCCGCCTCGAGCGACTCGCCCGGTTCGACGAAACCGGCCAGGAGCGAGTAGCGGTTGCCCTCCCAGAGGGCGTTCGAGCCGAGCAGGATGCGGTCGTCGGCGTCGGTGATCAGCACGATCACGGCCGGGTCGGTGCGCGGGAACACCTGGCCGCCGCAGTCGGGGCAGCGCCTCGTCCAACCGGCGTTCTCGATCAGGGTGGCCGTGCCGCAGCGCGGGCAGTGGGCGTGGGAGTCGTGCCAGTTCACGACGCCGAGCGTCTCGGTGAACAGTCCCGCGTCGCGGTCGGACAGGGTGGTCGCCACAGGGCGCAGGGACACCCAGAGGGACTCGTCGGGTTCGAGCGCCAGGGCCTCCTCGTCGGTCAGCACGGCCGCGACCAGCGGGGTGCCCACGGGCTCCGGCGCATCTTCGGCCAGGGAACGGCCGAGGTAGAGCCGGAACTCGCCGGCGGGAACTCGGTCGGGAGCCAGCAGGCGCAGTCGGGCGGGGGCGGCGGCCTCCATCAGCGCGGAGCCTCGCCACAGCACGAGCAGGCGCGTGCCGGCATCCGTCTGCAGCGTGTTGAGCAACCCGGGGGTGGCGCGCGCCTCGCCGTCACGGTCGACCGCGTGACGGGAAAGCGGCAGACGGGAGGTGAACGCAAACGACATGGTGCTCCTCGGTCTCGGACAGACTGCCGAAGTTGTGTCGAGGCGTGGCGAACAACCGCGCCGAGGGGAAGTCGACCTAACCTAGAAGTATGGTCAGATCACCTCTCACTCTAGCCGCGCTGGCCACTGCCGCCGTCCCCGGTCTCGACGTCGTCCAGGTGCGTCTGCACGGCACCGTCGCGCGTTCTCGAGGAGCCAGCGGCGCGTTCGAATCCGCACTGCTGATCGACCGCGACGACCGTGCCCTCATCATCCGGGTCCCCGCCTCGCAGGCCGCCGAAACCGAGCAGTCCGCCGATCTGGTAGCCCTGCGCGCGCTCACCGTCGGCAACCGCAGCCGGCTCCCCTTCGACGTGCCGCAGTTCGTGGGCCAGGCGCCGCTCAGCGGAACCCGGGCCGTCGTCTACGAGTTTTTGGAGGGCGATTCCTTCGACGCGGATGCCCTCACCGGCCACGCGGGCGTGTCCGGTTCGATCGGCCGCGCCATCGCCGCGGTGCACTCACTGCCGACGGCCTTCGTCGGCACCGCCGGGTTGCCTCAGCAGAGCGCTCAGGAATGCCGTACCGGAACCATCACCTTGATCGACCGGGCGGCCACCACCGGCTACCTGCCCGCCGCGATCCTGCGCCGCTGGGAACAGGCCACCGACGACGACGGGCTCTGGCAGTTCGCGCCCTGCGTGGTGCACGGGTCGTTGTCGGCTGACTCGTTCCTGATCACCGACGACTCCGTCTCCGGGGTTCTCGGCTGGTCCGCCCTGAGCGTGGGCGACCCGGCCCGCGACCTGCACTGGCTGCTTTCCTCCCGCGGGGCGGCCGGCGAGACCGCCGTCGCGTCGTACGCGTCGGCCCGCCAGGGCAACGACCCGAGGATCACGCAGCGCGCGATGCTCTACGCCGAGCTGGAGCTGGCCCGCTGGCTGCTGCACGGCACGGACACGCGCAGCCAGGGGATCGTCGACGACGCCGTGGCCATGCTCGACGGTCTGGTGGACAACGTGCACCAGGCTACGTCGCATCCGTTGTCACCGGCCGCCGGCCCGATCCTCGATGTTGCCGGGGTGGAGAGCATGCTCAAGTCCACACCGCGCGGCATCCCCCGCCGCGACCTGGGTGGTTCCATGCACACCGACGCCTACAACCTGTCGGAGTTCGGCGGCGAGTTCGAGGACGACGACGAGACCGGCTCCGGTTCGGGTCCAGGCTCGTCGTCATCGTCATCGGCCGACGATGCCACCACCGGCGCGCTCGACACCGTGGGCGATACCGCCTTCAGTCGAACGGACGACCAGGCCCGCACCAGGTCCTCCTCGGAGTAGAGCCGGTCGGGGGCGACGATCGTGTCGTCCGCGACGAAGTAGAACACCGCGTCGACGATCTCCGGGTCGATGCCCTTCCAGCGCGCATAGGCGAGCCGGTACAGGGCCAGCTGGGTCTGCTTGAGCTCGAGGTCCGCGGCGCTCGAAGGCGCCCGGCCGGTCTTCCAGTCGACGACCTGGTAGCCCGTCTCGGTGCGGTAGACCGCGTCGAGCTTGCACACGAAGACCTGCCCGGCCAGCACGTGGTGGATCTCGATCTCGACCTCTTCGGGCTGCACCGACGCCCACGGCGAGTGCTCGAAGGTGCGCTGCAGCCGTTCGAGCTGGGCCTGCTCCAGCGGCTGGTTCTGGTCGAGGTCGAGGTCGAGGTCGTCGGGGCCCTGGTCACCGAGGTCCAGTTCGCTCTCGTCCGCGTCGATCAGGTCGCCGCCCGACGCCCCGCCGGCGCGCTGTTCCACCCAGGAGTGGAACAGGGTGCCCAGCCGGGTGGCCCGATACGGTCGCTCGGGCATGGGGCGGCGCAGGGCGGCGGCCACCCCCACCGGGTCGTCGATGTAGTCCTTGAACCGGGAAGCCGAAATGCGCGTGGGCAGCGGGACGGCGCCCGCGCCGGCGAGGCGCAGCATCCGTTCCTCGAGCAGCAGGGTGACCGCGTGGGACCACCGGGTGTCGCGTTCGCTCTGCGCTTCGGCGCGCACCCGGGCGGCCGCGGCCTCGACGAGGGGCCGCCGCGTGCCGAGCGGGTCGAAGGGCCAGTGCTCGTCGACGCCCTCCCCGGTGTCGGGTTTCTCGTCGTGCTCGCTGCCCTCCGGCAGCGCGGCGATCAGCCCGGCCTCGGCGAGCTCTTCGAGGTACCGACTGGGGGCGCGCACGGTGCTGCCGCCGCCCCAGTACGATCCGGTGAGCAGCAGCTCCTCCTGGGCGCGGGTCGTGGCCACATAGATCAGGCGCCGCTCCTCGTCGTCGTGGCGGGCGGCGAGCTGCTCTTTGTAGGCTTGAAATTCTGTGTCGAACGACAGCTGGGTCTCATGCTCCTGCCAGGCGAGCTCGGGCAGCTCGGCCCGGTCGCCGCGGAACGGGTAGGGCAGCTCGCCGAACTTCAGCCAGCCGGCCCCGTCCCGGGTCTGAGCCGGCAGGCTCTTCTCGGTCAGGTTGGGGATGGCCACATAGTCCCACTCGAGCCCCTTGGCCCCGTGGATGGTGAGCAGTTGCACGGTGCCGCTCTCGCCCGGCTCGATCCGCGGGCCCAGGTCGTCGTAGGCGGCGGCCCTGCCCAGCCAGCGCAGGAAACCGGCGAGGCTGCCGACCTCGTCGCTGGCAAGGAAGGCGGAGACCGTGTCGTGGAAAGCGTAGAGGTTCGCGAGGCCCAGGCCGTTGGCCTCGTTGGCGACGAGTTCCACGTCGAGCAGGAGCTCCTGCTCGATCAGCCGCACGAAGTCCAGCAGCGGCAGGCCGGCCCGCGCGCGCAGCCAGGCCAGCTGGCGGCCGGCGGCCCGCACCCGGGCCCGGCCGGTGTCGCTGAAGCCCGCGAGCTGCCCGTGGGTCTCGGGGGCGGCAGCCACGAAGTCGAGGGCGTCGACGAGCGACGCGCCCTCGTCGACGGCGACGGATGCCCGCATCTTGGCTTTGAGTTCCTGTGTCACCGCCTGCTGGGCCCAGTCGTGTGCCGCCAGCCAGCGCGCCACGGCCGCGAGGTGCTGCAGGTCGCGGGGGCCGACCCGGTAGCGACCGCTGGCGAGCAGTCGCACCAGTTCGCTGCCGGCGGAGGGATCGTGAACGACCCGCAGCACGCAGATGACGTCGGTGACCTCCGGGGTGGAGAGCAGGCCGCCGAGGCCGAGCACGTGGGCGCGGACGCCTTGCTCCCGCAGCACCTCGGCGAAGAACTCCATCTCGCGCCGGGCCCGGAAGAGCATCGCGCCGGACTTGTCGGTGCCGCTGGTGAGGCGCGTGGCGAACCAGTCCGCCACGACCCGGGCCTCGTCGGCGATGGTCTCCAGCATCGACGCCTCGACCCGCCCGTTCGCCTTACCGGCCGGCACCGCGAGGGTGTCGACCTGGATGCCGTCGGGCCGGGCCCGGAGCGCCTCGCTCAGCGGCGCCACCAGCGCGTTCGCGGTGTCAAGCACCGTGACCGGGTTGCGCCAGGTGACGGAGAGGCTCATCGACGGCGACTGGCGGTTGGAGAGTCCGGCGAAGCTCTGCGAGAAACCCAGCAGGTTCGCCGAGCTGGCCCCGCGCCAGCCGTAAATGGACTGGTGCGGGTCACCGACGGCCATCACCGGATGCCGGCTGAAGAGGGTGTGCAGCAGCTCGGTCTGCAGCACCGAGGTGTCCTGGTATTCATCGAGCAGCACCACCCGGTACTGGTCGCGGTAGCGAGCGACGACCTGCAGGGTCTTCTGGCAGACCTGCAGGGCGAGAGCCACCTGGTCGGAGAACTCGATCAGCCCGAGCCGGCGCTTCTCCACTGCGAAGCGTTCGGCGAGCTCGAACAGAACCGGCAGCGGCTCCACCGCCGCGAGTGACTCGGCGACCGAGGCATACGGGATCTTTTTGCGCGGGTTGCCGTAGGGCAGGTCTCGCAGATAGCCGAAGCCGGCGGAGAGGCCGGTCAGGTCGTGCGGCGCGGCCGGAACGCCCGGAACAACAGGCGGGGGGTTCTCGGCGAGGGAACGGCTGAAGGCAAGCACGGCATCCGTCACCGCGTCGAGCTTCTTGCCGAAGGGTACGAGCCGGCTGTCGCCGTGCTCGATCACCACTCGGCGGGCCAGCAGCCAGGCGCTGGTCTCGCTGAGAAGCACCGACTCGGGTTCGCGCCCGAGGAGCAGGGCGTTGTCGGTGAACAGGCGGCTGGCGAACGAGTTGTACGTCGACACCGTGGGCATGTTGAACAGGTCGGAGGAATCTATCGTGACCACCCCCGCCGCGGGCGCCGGCGGCTTCGGCAGCAGCCCCTGCGCGTCGAGCTGGTCGATGCGGTCGCGGATGCGCTCGGACAGTTCGCCGGCGGCCTTGCGGGTGAAGGTGAGGCCGAGGATCTGGTCGGGCCGGGCGTGCCCGTTGGCGAGCAGCCAGAGCACCCGGTTGGCCATGGTCTCGGTCTTGCCGCTGCCGGCCCCAGCCACCACGAGGGTGGGCGTCAACGGCGCCTCGATCACGGCCTGCTGTTCATCCGTGGGGGGGAACATGCCCAGCGTCGCAGCGATCTGGCGGGCCGAGATGGGCGGCGGGGTGACGGACTGGTTCATGAGCTGACCTGCTTGATGACGTGGATTCGGCAGGACCCGTGCGAGCGCGGGTCGAGGCAGTGGGAACTGATTTCGGCGAGGAAGGTGGCGCCGCCCATGCCGGCGGCGTCCCAACCGACCCGGCTGCGGAAGGCCGCAAGCTCCTCAGGGGTGAAGGTGGACTGGGTGGGATTGCGGTAATTCTGCTTGACCGTGCCGCTGGACACGATCAGGAGGCGAGCGCCGGCGAGCGGCATTCCGGCGGGGATGCCCTCGATGGCACCCTCGCTGAACGCGAGCTGGTAGGCGCCGAGCTGCGGATGCAGGGCCACCCCGGCGTCGCTGATCGGGTCGCCGCGGCCCGTCTTCAGGTCGACGATGACCGCCCGCCCGTCGCCGAGCCGCTCGACCCGGTCGACCGTGCCGGACAGCACGGCGCCGTCGACGTCGAGCTGGAAGGTGCCCTCCGCGCTGAGCAGGCTGCCACCGCCGTGTTCGAAGTCGAGCAGGTAGGAGGCGAGCCGGTCGGTCAGCACGCGCGCCTCGACTTTCTGCACCCGGGACTGCCAGTCGGCGTCGAACTGAAGCTCACCCCAGCGCGCCTCGACGCCCTTCCAGAGCGCGTCGGGGCTATGACTGGTGGAGTCCTCCATCACCTTGTGGATGATCGTGCCGAGGTTCGCGGCGGTGTTGGACGTGCCGCCGCCGACCTGCCCGATCACCCAGTGCAGCGGGCAGGTCTCGAAGGCCGCCATCCGCGACGGCGAGACGCGCACCGGGGCGTCGCCGGCCTCCGGGTCGTTGAGCGGGCGCACGGTGCTGGGCTCGTTCAGGCCGTACCACTGGTCGGGGGCGGCACCGACCACGTTCTCCCGGGCCAGCCGGGCCAGGGTCGCCGCGGCATCCGTGGCCCGGCTCGCGGCCTCGTCGCCGTGGGCCGCGGTGCCCCGGGTCAAATCCCGGCGGAGCCGGCCCACCAGGCCGCGCAGGGAGAGCGGGTAGCGGCTGATGTCGCCGGGCTCCGGAGCCGTGCGCGGTGCGGGCTTCGGCAGCAGCCGTAAAAAGACCGACGGCTGGTTCTCCTCGTTGTCGATGGCAGTCACCAGCAGTTCGCTGCGGGCGCGGCTGGCCGCCTGGGCGAACATGCGCAGCTCGTCGTGCAGCACGGTGGTGCGGGCGCCGGCCTCCTCCGGGCGCCGGCCGGCGGCGAGCGCGGCCAGGTCGCCGGCTCCGAGCAGCGAACCACGGATGCGCAGGTCGGGCCAGACGTTCTCCTGCACCCCGGCGATGACGACGACGTCGAATTCGCGGCCGATCAGGCCGCTCGGGGTGGACACGATGACCGCGTCGCCCAGCGCGCGCGGGGCGAGGGTGTCTTCGGGCACGTCGGTGTCGACAAGGTGTTCGAGGAACAAAACCGGCGGGGCGGTCGGGGTGCGCTCCACGTAGCGCTGCGCGGCGGAGAAGAGCTCCACCACGGCGTCGAGGTTGTGGTTGGCCTCGTCGGCGACGATGCCCGTGCCGGTGGACTGGTCCTTCCACTCCCGGGCGAGGCCGCTTCGTTGCCAGAGACCCCAGAGCAGTTCCTCGATCGTGGCGCCGGCAGCGTATTCCACGGCGGCCGCCCGAAGGCTCTCCCCGCAGCTGGCGGCCCGGCGGGCCGTGCGGTTGTCGATGGCGGCGAACAGGCCGGGGTCGCCGAGGGCCTCCACCAGGAGCTCGTCGGCGGAGCGGTTCCGGTCACTGCTGAGTTCCTGTTGGCGCAGCGCGGCACGCAGGCGCCGCAGGGTGATCGGGTCGAGGCCGCCGAGCGGGCCGCGGAGCAGCAGGGTCGCCTCCTCGGGCCCCAGGGGTGTGCGGCCCAGGGTCACCTCGAGCGCGAGGATGAAGGCCCGCACGGCGTAATCGTCGCGGAGCGCGGTCTGCGCCGACGACACCTGGGTGGGCACCTCGAGCGCGGCGAGCCCCTTGGACAGGGCGGGCACGAGCGAGCCGCTGCGCACGACGACCGCCATCTGACCCCACGGAATGCCGCCGAGCACGTGCCGCTCCCGCAGCCGGCGGGCGATCACGGCGAGCTGGTCGGCGGGGCTGTCCGCGAGCATGGTCTGCACGGGGTTCGGCTCCCCGGCAGGCTCGGCCTGGTCCGCCTGCCCTCCGGGCTGGACTGCCTGCGCGGCCGGGTCAGCCACGCCGACGGCGAACCGTTGAGTGCCGGCCGAGGCCGCGCCGATGCGGTGCGTGAGACCCCGCACCACCCCGCGGATGGCCGCGTCGTGCCGGTACACCGTGCTGAGAACCAGGGTCGGCAGCACGGCGCCGGACAGGTACGCGCCCAGCCGGCCGAGGGCATCCGGGTGGGCGCCGTGGAAGGAACCGGTGCTGATATCGGGGTCGCCGAACGCAATGACGCCCACGCCGCGCGCCGCGAACTGGGCGAGGAGGGTCAGGTTGGCCTGGGTAAGTTCTTGCGCATCGTCGAGCAGGATCAGGCGCAGGCTGCCGAGCGAGCCGAGCGCCGCGGAACCGGCCGGGGCCCGGGCCACGATGGCCGCGGCGAACTGGGCCAGTTCGGTGGAGTCGTACTGGCCGGGGCGGGACTGGTCTTTCACGTCGTCGTAGCCGCGGATGAACTCGGCCGCGGCCACCCACTCCGGGCGCTGCTCGCTGCGGCCGAGAGCCGCAAGCGCCTCCGGGGTGACGCCGTATTCGACGGCGCGCATCATCAGGTCGCGCAGCTGCGTGCGGAACCCGCGCAGGCTGCGCACGTCGGCGCCGAGGCTGTCGGGCCAGTCCGGTGCGGCGTGCCGCGACTCAGGGTGTGACTCGATGTGCTGCGACCCGCCCTTCGCTTCGGCCTGCTGCGCTTCGGCGTGGTCCTGCCGGTGCCCCTCGAGCAGCTCCGCGATGATCTGGTCTTGTTCGCCGCCGGTGAGCAGGGTGGGAGCCGCGCCTCCCGCCCGGGCCAGGGCATCCCGCACGATCTGGAACGCGACCGAGTTCGCGGTGCGGGCCAGCGGGCCGTTGGTGGGCACGCCGAGGCGCAGCGCAAGCCGGTCACGCAGGGCCGTCGCCCCCGTGCGAGTGGGCACCAGCACAAGCACCTCGCTGGGCGAATACCCGTGGCCCCGCACGCACTCGGCGACGAGTTCGACCAGCGTGGTGGTCTTGCCGGTGCCGGGTGCGCCGATCACGGAGGCGCTGACTCCCGAGGTGTGGCGTCGACCACCGGGCAGGGCAGGCTGCGCTACCAGCGCAAGAACGGCGCGTTGCGAGTCGTCGAGAACGACCGTTTCTTGCTCGGTACGGAGCGGGAGTCCCAGGGTTGTCACGTTTTCAAACGTAACGGGTTGCGCCGACAGTGAACGATGTCGGCCCGGTGCGCGGTTCTGTCGTAATCTGGGCGCTTAGGCAACGAAAGGCGCATCTGGTGGATATCCGCATTGGCATCTTCAATTCTCCCCGTGAGATTGGCTTCGAGACCTCACAGCCCGCGAACGAGGTCGAGGAAACGGTCGCTGCCGCCCTCGCCGGGCAGACCGGGTACCTGAAGCTCTCCGACAGCAAGGGCAAGGTCTACATCGTTCCGACCGTCGGGCTCGCGTACGTGGAGCTGGGCTCCGAGGAGTCCCGCCGCGTCGGCTTCGTCGCCTGACCAACCGTGGAACTGCTCTTCATCGCCCTCGGCGGTGCGGTTCTGGGGATTGCCGCACGGTATGCCATTCCGGGGCGCCGCGCACACGGTGCAGTCCTCGTCCCGGCGATCGGCACCATGGTCGCGTCCGTCGTCTGGGTGGCGCTGAGCTGGCTCGGCGCGCCCTTGGACGGTGGCTGGATCTGGTGGGTCACCCTCGGGGTGACCGCACTGGCATCCGTCGCAGCCGACCTGGCCCTGGTGCGCACGCGCACCGCCGGCGACGAGCGGATGCTGCACACCCTGATGCGCGACGGGCACCCGGCCCGCGCGTGACGAAGGTTCCCCGTGCGGCCGGCGGTCAGGCGGTCAGGCGGTCAGGCCGAGTCCGTCCATGCGCCGCGTGTGCGCGGCGATGAGCTCGGTGAACACGGGTTCGATCCGGGACTCCGCTGCGGTGATGCCCTCCATCGGCAGAGCCGAGCGGGCGACCAGCAGGGTGTCCCCGACCAGGCGTCGTCCCCACAGGGCCAGGTGCGACCCGAGCGCCGGGGCGGCGCCGATAGCGGCCTTCAGGTGGGTGACGAGAACCTCCGTGCCGGCGTCCTGGCCGAGCAGGTGCGCCACCCGCGGGCCCACATCGCCGGGCAGCCCGTCGGACAGCCGGATGAAGAAGTCGTCGAGCAGTCCCCCGGCGAGATAGCAGCTGAGCAGCAGTTCGTTCCAGTCGGCGCCGGCCGTCTGCTCGCGGAACGCGTCGAGGTGGGGCGCGAACGGGGCCATCACCTCGGACGGCTCACCGCCGCGGCGGCGGATCTCGGCCACGAGCCCCTGGTGCTTGGCGAGGGCCCGGCCGGCGGCGACGCTCAGCGCCTCCTTCGCGGTGAGGTCCGGAGCGATCGCGATGGCCAGGGCGAGGTTCTCGAACATGCCGAGTTGGAAGTATGCCGCCTGGCCGAAGTAGGGCAGCAACTCCGGCGTGAAACCGGCGATGTCCATTTTCGTGGTCGACTGACGTGCCCGCCGCGCCGGTTGCCGGGGTGCCTCCACGCGCTTCTTGCGCCCATCGATCCACATGATCACAGGCCCAGCTTAGAACAGTGTCGTGCCGCCACCGCGGGTTCCGGCCCACGCTGGGCGCATCGGCGCGTCCGGGTCCGGTATAAGAGACTTCACAGGGCCGCCCGATAGGCTGGGGCCACGCCATCGGCATGGATCGATGGCCAGGTGCCCGAAGCAAAAGACGGGCGCATCCCGCTTCCAGCTAATGACAGGCAATAATTCGTGACTTTCTCCGAACTCAACATCGACCAGGACATGGTTCAGGCTCTCGCTGATAAAGGCATCATCGAGCCCTTCCCCATCCAGGTGCAGACCATCCCCCTCGCCCTGAGCGGCCAGGACATCATCGGTCAGGCCAAGACCGGCACCGGCAAGACCCTCGGCTTCGGCCTTCCGATCATTCAGCGACTCGGGCTCGACCCCGCACCCGGCGTGCAGGTACTCGTCGTCGTCCCGACCCGCGAGCTGTGCGTGCAGGTCTCCGAAGACCTCGAGATGGCTTCCAGCAACCGCAACACCAAGGTTGTCTCCATCTACGGCGGCAAGGCGTACGAAGGTCAGATCGAGGCGCTCAAGGCCGGCGCGCAGATCGTCGTCGGCACCCCCGGCCGGCTCCTCGACCTCGCCAGCCAGCGCCTGCTCAGCCTCGCCAACGTAAGCGAGATGGTGCTCGACGAGGCCGACAAGATGCTCGACCTCGGCTTCCTCGCCGACATCGAGAAGCTGTTCTCGCAGACGCCGCCCACCCGCCACACGATGCTGTTCTCGGCCACGATGCCGGGCCCGATCGTCGCCCTGGCGCGCCGGTTCATGAACCGCCCGATCCACATCCGTGCGTCCGACCCCGACGAGGGCCTGATGCAGGCCAACATCGAGCACCTTGTCTACCGCGCACACAACATGGACAAGGACGAGGTGATCGGCCGCATCCTGATGGCCGAGGGCCGCGGCAAGACCGTGATCTTCACCCGCACCAAGCGCGCCGCCGCCAAGCTGGTCGAGGAGCTCGGCGATCGCGGCTTCAACGCCACGGCCGTGCACGGTGACCTCAACCAGGAACAGCGTGAACGCGCCATGGCCTCCTTCAAGGCCGGCAAGAAGGACATTCTGATCGCCACGGATGTCGCCGCGCGCGGCATCGACGTGGACGACGTCACTCACGTGATCAACCACACCATCCCCGAGGACGAGAAGGCCTACCTGCACCGCGTAGGACGCACCGGCCGTGCGGGCAAGACCGGCATTGCGGTCACGTTCGTCGACTGGGACGACATGCACAAGTGGACGCTGATCAACAACGCGCTCGACTTCGGCACGCCGGTTCCGATGGAGACCTACTCGTCGTCGCCGCACCTCTATGCCGACCTGAACATCCCGGCCGGGTCGAAGGGTCGCCTCCGCGCCTCGCCCATCCGGGAGACCGCCGCCTCGGCTGCACGCACGGGTGGCGCAGGCCGTACCGGCGGCGCCGGCCGCTCCGACTCGGGCCGCTCTGACTTCGGCCGTTCCGGCGGGGGCCGCACCGGTGGCGACTCCTCGCGCTCGGGCGCCGGTCGCTCCGGCGCCGGTCACACCGACGCCGCACGCTCGGGCGCGAGCCAC
>NZ_SOGZ01000046.1:0-56780 GCF_004403145.1 Cryobacterium sp. TMT1-62
CTAGACAGTCAGAAACCTAGACAGGAAGCGGCGTGCGGCCGTTAAGGCGCTCCGAAACACCCACAGATGAAGCAGGAGAGCCAAAATCTCCGTCGAATTCGTCAGGCGGGCGCGGGCTAGATCAGGCCCTTCGTGTGCCAGATCGTCTTCGTTTCGGTAAACGCCAGGACGCGCGCCAGGGAGGGACTCGCGGCATCCGGACCGTTCTCGGGCTGCAGCACCCGGGTGAGGGTCTCGGCCGCGTCGATCTCGAGGTGGATCCAGTCGAGATCGCCGGCGCCAACCAGGTCGAGGGCGTTGACGTCGGCGTGGCTGGCCAGCCACGGCGCCATCTCGGCGGGAGACCCGGTGAGGATGTTGACTACGCCGCCGGGCACGTCACTAGTGGCGAGCACCTCGCCCAGGCTGATCGCCGAGAGCGGCATGACCTCGTTCGCGACGACGACCACGGTGTTGCCTGAGACCAGCGCCGGGGCGACCGCGCTGACGAGACCGAGGAGGGAACCCCCGGTCTGCGGCGCGATGATGGCGACGACGCCCGTGGGCTCCGGCACCGAGAGGTTGAAGTAGGGACCCGAAACCGGGTTGGCGTTGCCGGCCACCTGCAGGTACTTGTCGGCCCAGCCGGCGTACCAGACCCAGCGGTCGATGGCCTCGTCGACCTGGGCGAATGCTGCCGCGGTGCTCACGCCTTCCGACTGCACGATTTCGGTGACGAACTGGGCCCGGCGCCCCTCGAGCAACTCCGCGATGCGGTAAAGCACCTGGCCGCGGTTGTAGGCCGTGGCGCCGGCCCAGCCGCCGAGGGCCGAGCGGGCGGCGACGACGGCGTCCCGGGCATCCTTGCGGCTGGCCTTCGCGGCGTTGGCGAGGAATTCCCCGTCGTGGGAACGGATCTCGTAGACCCGGCCCGACTCACTGCGCGGGAACTTGCCGCCGAGGTAGAGCTTGTAGGTCTTGGGAACGGCGAGGCGGGTCACTTGGCTGCCTTCTTTCGGGAAACGGGAGTCTTCTCCGCGGCCGGCGAAGCAACGGCCGGTGCGATGGATGCCGCGGGCGCGGCCGTCACGGTGCGCGCGGCCGCGCGACCGGCGGCGGGCTTGAGGTATGCGGCAAGCCCGTGGCGGCCGCCCTCGCGCCCGTAGCCGGACTCTTTGTAGCCGCCGAATGGACTGGCCGGGTCGAAGCGGTTGAACGTGTTCGCCCAGATCACGCCGGCACGCAACTTGTCGGCGACGGCCAGCATCCGGCTGCCCTTCTCGGTCCAGATTCCGGCGGACAGTCCGTACGGCGTGTTGTTCGCCTTGGCGATGGCCTCGGCCGGGGTGCGGAAGGTCAGCACGGAGAGCACCGGGCCGAATACCTCGTCACGGGCGATGCGGTGGCTGGTGGAGACGTTGGTGAAGATGGTCGGCCTGAACCAGAAGCCGGCCTCGGGCAGCACGCAGTCCGGACTCCAGCGCTCGGCGCCTTCCTGCTCGCCGATGTCGGTGAGCTCCCGGATGCGCGCCAGCTGCTCGGCGCTGTTGATGGCGCCGATGTCGGTGTTCTTGTCCATCGGGTCGCCGAGGCGCAGCGTGGACAGGCGCGCCTTGAGGCGGTCGATGACATCGTCGTGGATCGACTCCTGCACGAGCAGGCGGCTGCCCGCGCAGCAGACGTGGCCCTGGTTGAAGAAGATGCCGTTGACGATGCCCTCGATCGCCTGGTCTATGGGCGCGTCGTCGAAGACGATGTTCGCGGCCTTGCCGCCGAGCTCGAGGATGACCTTCTTGTCGGTTCCGGCGACCGAGCGGGCGATGGCCCGGCCGGCGCCGGTGGAGCCGGTGAACGCGACGAGGTTGACGCCGGGGTGCCCGACGAGGGCCTTGCCGGTGTCGCGGCCGCCCGTGACGATGTTGACAACGCCGGCGGGCAGGTCGGCCTGCTGCAGGATCTCGGCGAACAACAGCGCGGTCAGGGAGGTGGTCTCAGCCGGCTTGAGCACGACCGTGTTGCCGGCGGCGAGGGCCGGGGCGATCTTCCAAGCCAGCATCAGCAGGGGGAAGTTCCACGGGATCACCTGGGCGGCGACGCCCCGCGCGGACGGCGTGGGGCCGACCCCGGCGTGGTCGAGCTTGTCGGCCCAGCCGGCGTAGTAGAAAAACCAGGCGGCAACCAGAGGCACGTCGACGTCGCGGCTTTCCTTGATCGGCTTGCCGTTGTCGAGGGTCTCGGCGACGGCAAGCTCACGGGCCCGCTCCTGCACAAGGCGGGCGATGCGGAACAGGTACTTGCCGCGATCGCTGCCGGAGAGCTTCGACCAGGTCTTGTCGTAGGCGCGACGGGCGGCGGCCACCGCCGCGTCGACATCCGCCGCGTCGGCGTGGGCGATCATTGCGATCTGCTTCTCGGTGGCCGGGTTGATGCTCTGGAACGGCTCACCCCGACCGGCGACGAACTCCCCGTCGATGAAGAGTCCGTAGTCCCCCCGAAGGTTCAGCACGGCCTGGGACTCCGGGGCGGGAGCGTAGTCAAGAAAGCTCATGGTTATTCCAATCAAGGTTGATCGAGTTGTCGGTGATCGAGCTTGTCGAGATTCAATCGATCGTCACGTAGTCAAGGCCGGAGTAGTGTCCGGAGGTCATCTTCTGGCGCTGCATCAGCACGTCGTTCAGCAGGCTCGACGCCCCGAACCGGAACAGGCTCGGCGTGAGCCATTCCTCGCCCACGGTTTCGGCGACGGTCACGATGTACTTGGTGGCGTCTTTAGACGTGCGAATGCCGCCGGCCGGCTTCACACCGACCTTCGCCCCGGTGAGGCGATGCCAGTCGCGCACGACCTCGAGCATGGAGAGGGTCACGGGCAGGGTGGCCGCGACGGGCACTTTGCCGGTGGAGGTCTTGATGAAGTCGCCGCCGGCCAGGATGGCCAGCCACGACGCGCGGCGCACGTTGTCGTAGGTACTGAGCTCCCCGGTCTCGAGGATCACCTTGAGGTGGGCGAAACTGCCGTCGGGGCGGCGGCAGCTCTGCTTGACCGCCACGATCTCGTCGTAGACCTGGCCGAACCTGCCGGACAGGAACGCACCACGGTCGATGACCATGTCGATCTCGTCGGCGCCGGCCGCGACGGCGTCGTGCACGTCGGCCAGCTTGATCGCGAGGGACGCGCGCCCACTCGGGAACGCGGTCGCGACGGCGGCGACGTTCACGCCGGCATCCGTGCCCGCGGAGTGCGCGGAGCCGAGAGCGGCGACGGCGTGCGGCACCATGTCGCCGTAGACGCAGACCGCGGCCACGCGAGGGCAGCTGAGGTCACCGGCGTCGGGCGTGAGGGCCTTGCCGACCAGGGACTTCACCTTGCCGGGGGTATCGGCCCCCTCGAGGGTGGTGAGGTCGATCAGGCTGATGATCTTGTCGATCGCCCACTTCTTCGAGCTGGTCTTGATCGAGCGGGTGCCGAGGTCGGAGGCACGCTGCTCCAAGCCGACGGCGTCGATGCCGGGGATGCCGTGCAGGTAACGCCGCAGATTCGCATCCGTGGCTTCGCCGCCGATGAGCGCCAGGGCGCGTTCCCCGGTGTTCAGCTGGGCCATGGCCGTTTGGCTGGTAGTCATGAATTGTCCTTGCGGTCGGGGTGCGGTCATGCGTTTTCGCCGAGGATGGCGAGTGCGGTGTCTTCGTCGGTGACGAGCACTGTGCACAGGCCGCTGCCGACGACGGCGCGGGCGATGGAGTGTTTGGAGCCGCCGGTGATCACGGCGATGGCGGTCTTCGCGTGACGCAGCGCTTCGAGCTGGATGCCGACGGTCCGGCCGTTGAGTTCCGGGTCGACGATGTTGCCGTTGCTGTCGATGTACCGGCCGACGATGTCGCCGACCGCGCCCTTGCGTACGAGCTCGGCGACCTGTTCCGCGGTGAGGTAGCCGCTGTCGACGAGAGCCGAGTTTTGGTCGGCTTGGCCGGCGCTGAACAGGTAGGCGGATGCCGCGGCGCCGAGGTTCAGCACGGCGGCGACGGAGCGGTCGGCTTCGATCGCGGTCTTGGTGTCGAGGCGCTCGAGGATGGCGGGGCTCGGCAGCAGCGTCGCCGCCCCCGAGGCCTTGTGAGCAATGGTGACGGCCGTCGCGGCTGCGGTGCCGGCGCGCCGGTTGAGGCTGACTCCGCCGTTGATCTGCACGACGTTGACGCCGCTGGCCCAGCCCTGGGCCAGGTGCAGCGACACCTCGTGCAGGGTGCGGCCCCAGCTGATGCCGAGCGTTCGCGGCACCGGGCGGAGGCCCGTGAGGTAGTCGGCGGCAGCTTGGGCGGTGCGGGACTGGAGTTCCTCGTCAGTGGAGACGCCGGCAGAGGAGACGACGATGGCATCCGTCAGCTGCGTGGTCTCGCGCAGCCGGCGTTCGATGGAGAGACGACGGGCGCGCGGGTGAACGATTTCGATGCGGATGAAGCCACTGGCCTTGGCCTGGGCGAGGAGCCGGCCCACCTTCCAGCGGGTGAGGCGGAGAACGGTGCCGATTTCGTCCTGCGTCTTGTTTTCCTCATAGTAGAGCTCGGCCGCGCGAATGGATAAGAGTTCGTCGGTGTCCGTCATGGTGCTCCGTTCCGTTCGGGTCCAGCCTAAGTCGCCGGTCTCCCCCGATCAACGCCTGTTGGTCATGTTGCTCATCTGCGCATTCGAGCATCGACCCTGCAACTCTGCACGCCCTAGGCTGATGTCATGCCCACCAGCTACGCTCTCGCCGTCGACCTCGGCGGCACCAAGGTTGAAGCCGCACTCGTCGACGAGCAGGGGGTCGTGCTCGCCGCCAGCCGGCACCGCGCCCCCACCGGCCCGGTCAAAACCGCCGAGGAACTCGCGGACAGTGTACGGACCGTCGTCACCCGCGCCCGAGCGAGCCTGCCGGCCGGAGACGCCCTCCTCGGCGTCGGCATCGGCACCGCCGGACCGATCACCGTGGACACGGGCACAGTCTCTCCGTTGAATCTGCCGGCCTGGCGGGATTACCCCTTACGGGATTGTGTCGCGGCCCTCGTGCCCGAGGCGCCCGTGCGCCTGCGCCTGGACGGCCTCTGCATCACGCTCGCCGAGCACTGGCTCGGCGCCGGGAGGGGCGCCGACAGCCTGATGGGCATGGTCGTGTCCACCGGCATCGGCGGCGGCCTGATCCTGGGTGGGTCCACCGTTTCCGGGCCGACCGGCAACGCCGGGCACATCGGTCACATCGAAGTCGGCGGGTTCGACGACGCCTGCGCCTGCGGCGGCACCGGATGCCTCGAGGCCGTCGCATCCGGACCGCGCACCGTGGCCTGGGCGCGCGCCGAGGGCTGGTCGGGCCTCACCGGCGAAGACCTCTCGGCCGCGTACGCCGCGGGAGACCCGATCGCGATCAGTGCGGTCAAGCGCTGCGGCCAGGCCATCGGCCAGGCGATCGCCTCCGCGACGAACCTCGTGGACCTCGACGTGGTGGCGATCGGCGGCGGCTTCTCACACGTCACGCCGGACCTGTTCGACTACGTGCGAGCGGCCGTCGCCGAGCGCACGGTGTTCTCCTTCGCGACCCGGGTGCGCGTCGTCGCATCCGCTCTCTCCGGCGACGGCCCACTGATCGGCGCCGCGGCGCTCATCCACCGCGCCGATCTGGTCGCCTGAGTCACCCACTTTCGCGCCCGCGCGCCCTTCGCCCGCCCGCGCGCTCTTCGCCCGCCCGCGCGCCCTTGGCCCGCCTGCCCGCCCGCCCCTGAACCAATTCGACGGAGATTTTGCTCTCAACCGGCATTGAGACCGGTCTCACCCGGTTTTTTGCCAGAATCTTCGTCGAATTCGTGAGGCCGCACGGGGCACTGGGCGGGCAGCAGGGCGCTAGGCAGGCAGCAGGGCGCTAGGCAGGCAGCAGGGCATTAGGCAGGCAGCAGGACACTGGGCGGGCAGGACAGCACGGCGCCGGCCAGCGTAGCGGCCAGGGCGGCGCCGATCAGGAAGGCGAGCGGCCAGGTCCAGCCGCCGGCCAGCTGGTGCAGCAGCCCGAAAAGCAGCAGCCCGACAAGCAGCGGCGCGACCAAGTAGCCGACTCTCAACAGCGAGATGCCCGGTCCGGCCAGGATGCCCGCGTCAGGCCAGGATGCCGCGGACCTTTTCCACGTCATCGTGCATCTGCACGATCAACGGTTCGATTCCGGTGAACGCGACCATGCCGCGGATACGTTCGACGAAGGACACCTCCACCACATGGTCGTACAGGTCGATGTCCTGGTCGAGCACAAAGGCCTCGACCTGCTTCTGCGCCACACCGTCGAAGGTGGGGTTGTTGCCCACCGAGATGGCCGCCGGGTAGCGGATACCGGCATCCGTCAGCCAGCCCGCGTAGACCCCGTCCGCGGGGATCAGCCCCTCGGACGCCGGTGACAGGTTGGCCGTGGGAAAGCCGAGTTCGCGTCCTCGCTTCGCGCCGTGCACGACCTCCCCGCGCACGGTCGGGTTGTGCCCGAGCAGGGTGGTGGCCGCGCCGACCTCGCCGCGAGAGAGCAGCTCGCGGATCCAGGTCGACGAGACCCGGCGCATCCGGTCTGGTTTCACGTCGTCGATCAGGCGCACGGTGAACCCGAACCGGTCCCCCAGCTCCTGCAATAGGTGCACATCGCCGGCGCCGCGAGCGCCGAACCGGAAGTCGCGGCCGACCAGCACGGTGCGCGCGTGAAGCCCCTGCACCACGATGCTCTCAATGAAATCCTCGGGCGAAAGAGCGGCCAACGCCGCGGTGAACTCGAGCAGAAGGGTGGCGCGCACGCCGGTCTCGGCGAGCAAGGCAAGCTTCTGTTCGGTGCTGATCAGGGTCTGTGGGCACTCCTGGGGGGCAAGCACGGCGAGCGGATGCCGGTCGAAGGTCACCACCACGGAGGCCAATCCGTCGCTGTCGGCGAGTGCCTGCAACTCGGCGATGACCGCACGGTGCCCCGCGTGCACGCCATCGAACTTGCCGATGCTGACCGCGGAGGCCGGCCAGTCGGCCGGGATATCGGCGACGCCGCGCAGCACCTTCACTCGCGCACCTTACCGCTCCGGGACAGCCACCACATGCCCAGGACCGGCAGCACGAGCGGGATGAAGAGGTAGCCGCGGCCGTACAACGACCAGACCGAGTCGTGCGGAAACAGGGCCGGGTCGACGAGGCTGAGGGTGCCGACCACCAGCACGCCGGCGAACTCGAAGCCGATCGTGATCCAAGCCACGCGGCGCCAGCGTCCGCCGCTCCTGATCAGGGCCACCGTGGCGACGATGTAGACGACCGCGGCCAGCGCTGACAATGAGTAGGACAACGGTGCCTCGGCGAATTTGGAGGCGATCTGCACGAAGGAGCGGCCCGTGGCGGCGAGCGCGAGGAGGCCGTAGACGGCGATCAGCACGCGCCCGATGCCGGTCACCGGGGTCGACCGAGCGCTCTCGGCGGGCGTCCCTGCGGCGTTGCTCTGCTCTGCGGTCATGGCTTCCTAATTATCGCAGCATCCGTGGATCTCATTTCACGGGCGCCGGACTTCTCGGCCCTGAATCTCACAGGCCCTGGACGGTCCAGATCTGCCACATGCGGTAGACCATCACGGCGACGCCCAGCCCGGCGACGCCCAAGATGACCGTGCTCCAGCGGCTACGTTCGATCAGCGCCCAGGCTGCGGCGGCCACGGGCACGAGAATTGCGCTGATCAGGTAGGTGTAGAACTCGAGCAGACTGCCGGTCGCGGTGTTGCCCGTGAGCGGGGCGACGATCGCGACGACGAGTTGCACGATCAGCAGTAGCTCCACGAGCGCGGTGGCACCCATGGTGAGGTCGCTGGGTTTGCGCCCGGCCAGGCCGAGGGCGATGCAGAGTAGGCCGGCGAGGGTGGCCACGGCCAACTGGAGCCACATGAACCACTCGATCATGCGGTGGCCTTCGGGGCTGCCGCGGTTTGCGGGGCATCGGCGACCTGATCGGGCGGGAAGTTGAGCAGGGACTTGGCGTGGTCGCCGCGGTACTCGACCAGGCCGACCAACCGGCCGTCCGGCGCGACCGCGGCCACCGGGCCGACCGGCACCGCCGTGCCGGCTTCGGCGTCGGTGCCGACTGCGCCGTCCACCGCGATGCGCTTGCCGTGTCCGAGGTCGATGGCCTGCTGCTCTGTCAGGTCGAGGCGTCCCAGGATGCGCGTGGCGGCATCCGTCGGGCCGATCAGTCCGGCAGCGACGTCGAGTTCGGCGAGCGGCTGGGCCATGTCGATGCCGAACGGGCCGATCCGGGTTCGGCGCAAGCTGGTGAGGTGGCCGCCGACATCGAGGGCGGCGCCGAGGTCGCGGGCCAGCGCCCGGATGTACGTGCCGGAGGAGCACTCCACCCGCACCTCGAGGTCGAGGAAGCCGTCGCCCGGGGTCAGGGAGAGCAGCTCGAACGCGCTCACGGTGACGGGGCGGGCCGGCAGGTCCACTTCCTCGCCGGCGCGCACCCGGGCGTAGGCGCGCTTGCCGTCGATCTTGATGGCGCTGACGGAGCTGGGCTGCTGCGCGATGGCGCCGGTGAGGGCGCCGATTCCGGCCGCGACGGCTTTCGGCGTGACGGCGGCCACGGCGTCGACGGATGCCCGCGCCAGCTCTTCACCCTCGGCGTCGTCGGTCGTCGTCGACGTACCCAGTCGAATTGTTGCCAGGTATTCCTTGTCGAGGCCGACGACGTACGTCAGCAGGCGGGTGGAACTGTTGATGCCGAGGATCAGCAGGCCGGTGGCCATCGGGTCCAGCGTGCCGGCATGGCCGACCTTGCGGGTGCCGGCCAGGCGGCGGGTGCGGGCGACGGCGTCGTGGCTGGTCCAGCCCTGGGGCTTGTCGACCAGGAGGAGTCCGCTGACGGTGGTGCCGACCTTCATCGACCGCTGCACGGGCGTCCGTTCGACTGTCGGTTCGCTGGCTGGCCCGCCGGATGCTTCGTTCATTCTTGACATGGTATCCGGCCCCGGTCCGGCGCTGACCCATCGGGCGCGACCTAGGCTGGGGGGATGAATATTGCGGTGATCGGAGCCGGCGCCCTCGGCGGCACGTTCGCGACCCTGCTCGCCCGGGCCGGTCATACGGTGACCGTGACGGCGCGCGGACCGGCGCTGGCGGCCATCCGGGCCGAGGGGATTTCACTTACCGGGGCCTTCGGAACCGTACGCCAGCATCCGCTCGCGCTCGAACGTCTGGCCCGGACCCCGCAGCTGACGCTCGTCTGCACCAAGGCCCAGGATGCGGCTGCGGCCATCGGCGAGAACGCCCGGGTGCTCGACGGCTCCCCCGTGATCGTCGTGCAGAACGGCCTCGACGGGGTGCTCACGGCGGGCTCTCTGCTGCCCCGCTCGGACTGCTTCGGCGCCCTGTCGATCATCGCGGCGAATTACGCGGCACCCGGCCAGGTGACGATCACAACCGCCGCGCCCACCTATCTGGGCCGGGGAACCGGCGCCGCGGATGCCGCCACGCTCGCCTGGCGGGACGTGCTCGCCGGCGCCGTGCCCACCGTCGCCCTCGACAACTTCGTCGGTGCCCAGTGGACCAAACTCGTCGTCAACATGCTCAACGCACTACCCGCGATCACCGGGATGAGCGTTCAGAATGTCATCGACCACGCCGGACTGCGCCGCGTGATGACCGAGAGCATGCGCGAGACCGTGGAGGTGGGGATGAAGCGCGGGGTGCGTTACGGCAGCCTGCAGGGGCTCGGCGACCGGCCGTTGAGAGCCTTCTCGCGGCTGCCGCCGGCCCTCGGCCAGGTGCTGCCGCTGAGGCTGAAGGCCCGCATGGGCGACGTGCCGAACCTGGGTTCGACGCAGCAGAGCCTGAAGCGCGGGCAGCTCACCGAGGTCGACTTTCTCAACGGCGCGGTGGTGCGGGAAGCCGCCCTGGCCGGCGTGCAGGCGCCCGTGAACGAGCTGCTGACAACTCTCGTGCACGAGGTTGAGGCACGCGGGGTGTCGCTGGCCCCGTACGACGTGCTCGAGCGGTTCGCGGCGCTCCGCCGATGACCGTCACGACCCGTGACCCAAGACCCCGATCAGCAGCTGTCGAGGAACACACGGCGCGGGTCGGCCGGGTTGCTCACGTCGACGATGGCCGTGGCCCGGCTGCGCGGACGCACCTCGCCGCGGTACAGCCGGTCGGCGACCTCGTGCTCGGTGACCATGCCGGTATCCTCGGCACCGCCTGGTCCGAAGCGCACCGCGTCCGCCTCGGTCTCCACCAGAACGCTGTACGACCACAGGTCGCGCAACTCCTTGCGGTTCAGGTACTCGCCGTCGAGAATCAGCGTGGCGTCGGACGGCCCGGTCAGCCAGGTGGGCTGGATCCAGGCATCCCGGTCGGCGTCGAACGCCCGGGTGACGAAACCGGTGCTGCCACCCAGCCGGAACGGGTCGAGCAGCACGCGCCGCAGCAGCGAGAAGTCGTACAGGTGGCGCAGCAGCCGCTCGGGAGATTCCGGGCCGAAGCGCTCCTGCTCTGCGCGCGATCGCCGGAAATCGCGCAGGGAGGCTGAGAACACCGGATGCTCCCGCTCATCGAACACGGCGGCCAGGTCGTCGGCGAAAGCGGCGCGCTCCGCGGCATCCGTGCCGTCGATGGCGACGACCGTGCGACCGAGACCGTAGACGCCAAGGATCTCGGTCGCGAGTTCCCGCAGGAACTCGATCCGCGGAGTGGAGGCAAGCTTCATCTTTCGAGCCTAGATTAGAATGGTGAATGCCACGCTCACGCTCACGCTTGCTCCTGCAGCCGGCTCCCCTGCCCTCAGCCTCGCCATCAACGCCTGGTTCCGGGGCAATGCTCGCGACCTGCCCTGGCGCCGGCACGGCTTCGGCGCCTGGGGCGTGCTGGTGAGCGAGTTCATGCTGCAGCAGACCCCGGTGAACCGGGTGATTCCCCGCCTCGCGGAGTGGCTCGAGCGCTGGCCGACCCCGGGGGACCTCGCGGCGGTCCCGCCCGGCGAGGCGGTGCGGGCCTGGGCAAACCTGGGCTACCCTCGCCGCGCTCTGTGGCTCCACGCGGCCGCGGTGGAGATCACCGAGCGGCACGATGGGGTGGTCCCCGCCGACGTCGACGCCTTGCTGGCCCTCAGCGGGATCGGCGACTACACGGCCAGAGCGGTCGCCGCGTTCGCTTACGGCCTGCGGCATCCGGTCGTCGACACCAACACCCGGCGCGTCATCGCGCGCGCCGTGGCCGGCCAGGCCGAACCGGCCCCACCCAGCCGCACCCGCGACCTTGACGCCATGAGCGCGCTGCTCCCACTTCCCGTGAGCGACGCCGCCGTATTCAACGCCGGCATGATGGAGCTGGGCGCCGTGGTCTGCACCGCCAGGATCCCCCGGTGCGATGACTGCCCCATCCGCGCCGCCTGCGCCTGGCGCCTGGCGGACTACCCGCCCTATTCCGGCCCGCGCAAAGCCGTGCAGAAGAAGTTCGAGGGCAGCGACCGAAAGGTGCGCGGCTTGATCATGGCCGAGCTTCGCGCCACCCGGCACCCGGTGACGGATGCCGAGATCACCGACCTGTGGGCCGACTCACCCCAGCGTGACCGGGCCTTGGCGGGCTTGCTGTCCGACGGCCTCGCCATTGCCACGGCGCCCGGCGAGTACACCCTGCCGCAGGAATAAGCCTCTTCGGGCGCGAGAAAAGCCGAACCGGCCCGCACACCGCTGACGGGTGATGCGGGCCGGCACGGCCGGCCGGTCACTGACCGGCAGGTGTTGCTTCCTTACTTCTGCAAATCCGACCCGGCGGGAACTTCGGCGTGTTGGCCGCCCCCGGGCTGCACCTCGTCGTCTTCCTCGTCGTCGCCTTCGTCTTCGTCGTCGCCGTCGTCGTATTCGCGCGCCTTGACGTAGGGGTCCTCGTCGCCGGCATACTTCGCCGTGCGAGCCTGCTCCTCGACCTGCGTGTCGCGCTCGCGCGCCTCACGCAGCAGGTCGTCGATCAGGGCCGCGTTCTCCGGGATGGCGTCCGCGATGAATTCGAGCGACGGCGTCAGCCGGGCGGTGATGTTCCTACCGACCTCGCTTCTCAGCATGCCGGTAGCCGCCTTGAGCGCTGTCGCGCTGTCGGCTCGTTCCTCCGCCGAACCGTAAACCGTGTAGAACACCGAGGCGTGCTGCAGGTCACCGGTCACCTTCACGTCGGTGATGGTCACGAAACCGAGCCTCGGATCGCGGAGTCCGCGTTCGATGCGCTTGGCCACGATGACCTTGATGCGGTCGGCCATTTTCCTGGCGCGTGCCGGATCTGCCATGGTCTAACTCCTATTGTCGAAATATTACCGAAGGTGCGGGCCCCGCCGCGTCCGAGTTCAGGAACCCAGCGAAACCCACACCCATCATCCGTACGTCCTTAGACCCGCGGCTTTTCCTTCATTTCGATCGTCTCGATTTCGTCACCGATCTGGATGTCGTTGAACTTGCCCAGGCCGATACCACACTCGAAGTCCGTACGGACCTCGGTGACATCGTCCTTGAACCGGCGCAGTGACTCGATGCCCAGGTTGTCTCCCACGACGACACCATTGCGGATTACCCGCGCCTTGGCGTTTCTCGTGATGACGCCCGACCGTACGATGACGCCGGCGACGTTTCCGAACTTGGAGGAGCTGAACACCTCGCGGATCTCGGCGACACCACTCTGCACCTCTTCGAACTCGGGCTTGAGCATTCCCTTGAGGGAGTTCTCGATGTCCTCGAGTGCGTTGTAGATGACCGAGTAAAAGCGCACATCCACGCCTTCACGGGCTGCGCGTTCGCGTGCCTTCGTGTCGGGGCGCACGTTGAAGCCGATGATGATGGCGTTGTCGACGGTGGCGAGGTTGACGTCGCTTTCCGTGACCGCACCGACTCCGCGGTGGATGATGCGCAGCTGAACCGAATCGTCGACCTCGATCTTGAGCAGCGACTCTTCCAGGGCTTCAACAGCACCGGAAACGTCACCCTTGATGATGAGGTTGAGTGATTCAACCTTGCCCTCTTCGAGTGCACGGGTGAAGTCTTCGAGGCTGATCCGCTTGCGGGCCTTGGCCAGCAGGGCGTTGCGCTCGGCGGCTTCGCGCTTCTCGGCGATCTGACGAGCCGTGCGGTCTTCCTGAATCACCAGGAAGGTGTCGCCTGCACGCGGCACGCTGGAGAGGCCCTGAACCTGGACGGCACGGGACGGGGTTGCGGCGAGCACGGGCACGCCGTTCTCGTCTGCCATCGCACGAACGCGGCCGTAGGCCGTTCCCGCCACGATGGAGTCCCCGACGTTCAGTGTTCCCGACTGGATGAGCACGGTCGCCACGGCGCCACGCCCCTTGTCGAGGCGAGCCTCGATGGCCACGCCGCGAGCGTCCTTGTCCGGGTTGGCCCGCATGTCGAGACCGGCGTCAGCGGTGAGGAGCACGGCGTTCAGGACTTCCTGGATGCCGGTGCCCTGCTTCGCCGACACGTCGACGAACATGACGTCTCCACCGTATTCTTCGGCGACGAGACCGAACTCGGTGAGCTGCTGGCGCACTTTCTGCGGGTTGGCGCCGGGCTTGTCGATCTTGTTGACTGCAACCACGATCGGCACGTTGGCGGCCTGGGCGTGGTTGAGCGCCTCAATCGTCTGCGGCATGATGCCGTCGTCCGCCGCGACCACGAGGATCGCAATGTCCGTCACCTGGGCACCACGGGCACGCATGGCGGTGAACGCCTCATGGCCCGGTGTGTCGATGAAGGTGATGGCGCGTTCAATGCCCTCGTGTTCGGTGATGACCTGGTAGGCACCGATGTGCTGCGTGATTCCGCCGGCTTCGCCCGCGGCCACCTTCGCGTTACGAATGGCGTCCAGGAGCGCGGTCTTGCCGTGGTCGACGTGACCCATGACGGTGACGACGGGGGGACGGGCGACAAGCTCGTCATCCGTCTCGTCTTCCAGCTCCTGGTCGATGTCGATGTCGAAGGCGAGCAGCAGCTCGCGGTCTTCGTCGTCCGGAGAGACCATCTGAATCTTGTAACCGAGCTCGGAGCCGAGAACGTCGAACGTGGCCTCGTCGAGCGACTCGGTTGCCGTGGCCATCTCACCGAGGTGGAACAGGACCGTGACCAGGTTTCCGGGGCTCGCGTCGATCTTGTCGGCGAAGTCCGTGATGGACGCACCGCGGCGCAGACGCACCACGGTTCCGCCGTCGCCGCGGGGTACGCTCACGCCACCCAGCGACGGAGCCTCGCGCAGCTCAAACTCTGCTCTCTTCGTCCGCTTGGACTTGCGGGCCTTGTTCTTGCCGCCACCGCGACCGAACGCACCAGCGGTTCCGCCGCCGGGGCCGCGACCGCGACCTCCGGCGCCGCCACCACCGGCAGGACGGGGCGGGCCGAAGCCGGGGGCCCCGGCCGGGGCGCCACCAGGACGCTGGAAGCCGGGGCGTGCGCCGCCGGCACCACCCGGAGCGCCACCGGGACGCTGGAACGCACCCGGACGCTGACCGAAACCAGTCGGGCGCGGGGCCTGCCCGGGTCCACCCGGACGAGGTGCACCGGGGCGCGGGGCCGCGGGGCGCGGAATGTTACTGGGCGAAGACGTGGACGGCGGGCGCTGACCCATGCCCTGCGCGCTCGCAAACGGGTTGTTGCCGGGACGCGGACTCGGGGTCTTGCCCATGCCCTGGTTGCTGGCGAACGGATTGTTGCCCGGACGAGCCGCGGGCGGCTTCGGCACGGACGCACCGGGCTTGGCTGCGCCCGAGGCGCCACCCGCGGTCTTGGCGACCGGGGCATCCGTCGCGGACACGGTCTCGGTGACGATCGCGGCAGCCGCAGCCTTCGCGGCAGCCGCAGCCTTCTCGGCAGCCTGAGCCTGACGCTCGGCGACTGTGAGCGGGGCAGTCGGCATCGGCGGGGCGTCCGCGGTGGGAGCAACCGCTGCGGGGACCTCGACGACGGGACGTACACCCGGCTTGACGGCCAACTTGGCCGGGGACGGACGCGCGCCGCCCGGCTTTGCGGGGGTTGTCGCGGCGATGGGGGTGGCGCCGGCTGGAGCTGTGGCAGTGGCGGCGGGAGCCGCGGTGCTGGAGCCATCGGCCGCCAGGGCGGCGCGCAGACGGCGCGCTACCGGGGGTTCAACGCTACTGGACGGGCCCTTGACGAACTCGCCCATCTCTTTCAATTTAGCAAGGGCAACCTTGCTGTCGACGCCGAGCTCGCTAGCGATCTCGTGTACGCGTGGTTTCGCAGCCACAATTCTCCTGTTCCGGGTCTGCACCCGGAAAGGGGCAGACCGTTAGTAACGGACGGGTCTCATTTCGAGCCGCTCATTAGTTATCCATAAGCCTGTTCAGCCTGTTCTCTAGTTGATTCGCGTCCATTGAACTGGTCACGCGAAGGGCACGCCCGAAAGCGTGTCGCCGCAGTGCGTCCTGGAAGCACGCGGTAGTGGGATGCAGCCACGCGCCTCGCCCAGGCAGAGTGGCGGTTTCATCCACCACGAGTTCCGATTCTCGGGCTACAACTCTCAGAAGTGAGGATTGCGGAGCGCGCAAACGGCATCCAATGCACGTTCTAACGGGATTCATCGTACCCCCTATTCCGTGTCCTCCAGAATGCTGTCCGGCTGAATGTCGATTTTCGCACCCGTGAGCTTGGCCGCGAGGCGCGCATTCTGACCTTCCTTGCCGATCGCCAGCGACAGCTGGTAGTCGGGAACGAGGGCTCGGACGGCCTTGATCGATTCGTCGATCACGTAGGAACTGGTGACCTTGGCCGGCGACAGTGCGCTGGCGACGAAGGTGGCCAGGTCTGGCGAGTAGTCGACGATGTCGATCTTCTCGTTGTTGAGCTCCACGGTGACGGCGCGCACGCGCTGGCCGAGTTCGCCGATGCAGGCGCCCTTGGCATTGACGCCGGGCTCCGTGGCGCGAACGGCCATTTTGGTGCGGTGACCGGCCTCACGGGCAAGCGAGACGATTTCGACGACGCCGCTGGCGATCTCCGGCACCTCGAGGGCGAAGAGGCGACGCACCAGCGAAGGGTGCGTGCGGGACACCGTGATCTGCGGGCCTTTGAGGCCCTTGCCGACGGCAGTGACATAGACGCGAATGCGCTGTCCGTGCACGTAGCTCTCGCTCGGCACCTGCTCTTCGGGCGGCAGGATCGCCTCGATCGTGCCCAAGTCGACGTGGATCATGCGCGGGTTCGGACCCTGCTGGATGATCCCGGCGACGATCTCACCCTCGCGGCCCTTGAATTCACCGAGCACAGCGTCATCGGCCAGGTCGCGCAGACGCTGGTTGATGACCTGCTTGGCCGCGAAGGCCGCGATGCGACCGAAGTCGGTGGGGTTGTCGACGGCTTCGCCGACGACGTTGCCCTCTTCGTCGTGTTCGGGCGCAAAAATATCGACGTGGCCGGTCTTGCGGTCGAGGACGACGCGCGCTTCCGGCTCTTCCTCGACGACCTGCTTCGTGGAGACTTCACCCTGCTGGGTGTGCTTCACGTAGGCCGTCAGAATTGCTTGCTCAATGATCCGCACGAGTTCCTCGAAGGGAATCTCTTTCTCGCGCTCCAACTGCCGCAACACGCTGAGGTCGATGTCCATGGCCGGCCTCCTCTATTCAGATCTTGCCGCCGCGAAACTGCGCAGCGGGCTCGTCCTAGATTAGCCGAATCCCCGGACGCCCGTCACCCGACCCAGGCCCGTCCCGCGCCGAAACTGCCTTCCCCTCGGCCCGAGCGCGGCGCTACGCTGGGCGGATGGCCGCCGATTCCGTATCCGACAACGCTCACCACGCTGCACGCACCGTCGAGGGCAGCCGCACCTTCCAACTTCTGGCCCGCGCCGGTTATGCGGTGAACGGCCTGCTTCACATCATGATCGGCGCCATCGCAATCAGCGTGGCAACGGGCGCCGGTGGCGAGTCGGCAGACCAGTCTGGCGCGCTCGGGCAGCTGGCCCAAACCCCCGGCGGCGTGTTCGTGCTCTGGACGGTGGTTCTCGGCCTGGCCTCGCTCGGCCTCTGGTATCTGGTACAGGTGTTCCTTGAACCCGCCCAAGATCCGAAACGCAAGTGGGCCCACCGCGCCGTCCTGATCGGCAAGGGTGTCGTCTTCCTGTTCATCGCGGGGACGGCGTTCACGTTCGCCCGCGGAGCCTCGGCAAGCTCGTCGGAAACAGCCAGCGACTCGACCGCGAGACTGCTGTCGATTCCCGGGGGCGTCGTGCTGCTCTTCGTCGCCGGCCTGGCCGTGGTCGTGATCGGCGGCGTCTTCGTTCACCGCGGCGCCAGCCATGGCTTCACCGACAGCATCACGGTGCCCGGCGGCCCGGCCGGCACGGTGGTCGTCATCCTCGGAACCGTGGGCTACATAGCGGAGGGCATCGCGCTGGCCGCCGTGGGCATCCTCTTCACCGTGGCGGCTTTCACGCTCGACCCGGAGAAGGCCACCGGCATGGACGGTGCGCTGAAATCACTCGTGGCGCTGCCGTTCGGGGTGGCGATCCTGGTGCTGGTCGGCGCCGGAGTGATCGCTTATGGCGTGTACTGCTTCGCCCAGGCGCGGCTCGCCCGCCTCTGAACCTTCAGCCGGGCCGGGCGCTCAGGCGAAGCTGGCGGCCAGTTCGGCAATGGCCACCTGGGTGCGCCCACCGGTGCGACGGTCCCAGAGTTCCACGATGCCGTCGGCGGCGCCACGGCCCACGATGACGATGACGGGGATGCCGATCAGTTCCGCGTCGCCGAACTTGACGCCCGGCGACACCTTGCGGCGGTCGTCGTAGAGCACGTCGCGCTGGGTGCTCTCCAGCATGGCGACAACGGTTTCGGCAGTCTCGAAGACGACATCGTCCCGGCCGGTGGCGATCACGTGCACGTCGAACGGCGCGACCGTCTCGGGCCAGATCAGCCCCTTCGGGTCGTTGTTGAGTTCGGCGATGGTGGCGAGGATGCGGGTGACGCCGATGCCGTAGGAACCCATCGTGACCGTGACGAGCTTGCCGTTCTCGTCGAGAACCTTGAGGCCGAGCGCCTCAGCGTACTTTCGGCCGAGTTGGAAAACGTGGCCGATCTCCATGCCGCGGGCCAGCTCCACCGGGCCGGAGCCGTCGGGCGCGGGATCGCCGACGCGAACCTCGGCGGCCTCGATGGTGCCGCCCAGCGCGAAATCCCGGCCGGCGACGAGACCGAAGACGTGGCGGTCGGGCTCGTTCGCGCCCGTGATCCACTCGGTGCCCTCCACGACGCGCGGGTCAACCAGAAAACGGATGCCGGTGGTCGACTTCTCACCAAACACCGCTCCGTTCGCGCTCCAGGGTCCGATGTAGCCCTTGACCAGCCCGGGGAACTTGGCAAAGTCCGTTTCGTTCGCGGCCTCGACCTCGGCGGGGGTGACGGCCACCTCGACGCGCTTGAGGTCCACCTCGCGGTCGCCGGGGAGGCCGATCACGAGGAGTTCACGGGTGCCGTCGGGTTGGATGAGCGCGAGGACGACGTTCTTGAGGGTGTCCGCGGCGGTCCAGGCGCGGCCGTCGGGACGCGGATGATCGCTGTTGGCCCGGTCGACCAGGGTCTGGATGGTGGGGGTGCCCGGGGTGTCGAAGACCTCGGCGGCGGGGAAGCCAGCCCAGTCGATCGATGGCGGGACGACCGTGCGGAACGCCTCGATGTTGGCCGCGTAGCCGCCGGCCGAGCGTACGAAGGTGTCTTCACCGACCGGGGTCGGGTGCAGGAACTCTTCGCTCTTGGAGCCGCCCATTGCGCCGGCATCCGCCTGAACGATGACGTACTCGAGGCCGAGCCGGGTGAAGATGCGCTCGTAGGCGTCGCGCTGAGCCTGGTAGCTCGTGTCGAGGCCGGCATCCGTGTAGTCGAAGGAGTAGGCATCCTTCATCGTGAATTCGCGGCCGCGCAGCAGCCCGCCGCGGGACCGGGCCTCGTCGCGGTACTTGTCCTGGATCTGGAAGATCGACAGGGGCAGGTCCTTGTAGGAACTGTAGAGGTCCTTCACGAGGAGTGTGAAGACCTCTTCGTGGGTGGGGGCGAGGAGCAAGTCGCTGCCCTTGCGGTCCGTGAGCCGGAAGAGGCCGTCGCCGTATTCGTCCCAGCGGCCCGTGATCTCGTAGGGTTCCCGCGGCAGCAGGGCCGGGAAGTGCACCTCGAAGGCGCCGGCCGCGGCCATCTCCTCGCGCACGATCGTCTCGATCTTGGCCTTGACGCGCAGACCGATCGGCAGCCACGCGAAGATTCCGGGGGCTTGGCGGCGGATGTAGCCGGCGCGCACCAGCAGGCGGTGGCTGGTGACCTCGGCGTCCGAGGGGTCTTCGCGGAGGGTACGGAGGAAGTAGTTGGACATACGAATAGGCACTCACCCACTTTACGGCGCGCGGACAGACGTCGCGGCGCACCCGGTGGACGCCGGCACCTGTTCCGCGGTCCGCGGGATTCCACAACCCGCGCCGCGAACCGTCTTGACCGAGGTGCCGCCAGCGGCGGTCGCACCAGCGGCGGTCGCACCAGCGGCGGTCGCACCAGCGGCGGTCGCGCTCGCGGCGGTCGCGCTCGCCGAGACCTGGCGACCCGACGTGCGGAGGCTCCCGCCCCGGGCATCCGTTACGGCCGGTCGCTAACCTCGGAGATTTTCGCAACACGCCGCACACCCCACGCGCGAAAACCGGTGTGTCTCAAAAATTCCCGCGTTTACGTGACAACGGATGCCCATGACGAGTGTGCGCGGCTGGCCCAGCGACGCACCGCGACGCCGAATGACCGCACGTTCCGGCCGACGAGTCCTTCCCATCAGAGCCCCGGCAGCTTCCGTCTCCCGAACGAATTCGACGGAGATTCTGCCGGAATCGGCCCTAGAGCCCGCGAAAAGTCCCCACTACGTGAAAATCTCCGTCGAATTGGTTCAACGCTGGTACGGTGCTCCACCTGTGATGAACGTCATGCACGCGGCGCCTGAGATCTGATCTCCCGGACGCGACGCGACGCGACCCAGCGAATGGGACTCGCTGGACTCGTTGGATCTCGACTAGTTGGAGCCGACCGTCACGACGGGGGCGCCGAGGGAGTCTTCGCTCGGCGGCATCTCGGCGGCCATCCGGTTGGCCTCCTCGATCAGGGTCGCGACGATCTCCGACTCCGGCACGGTCTTGATGACCTCGCCGCGCACAAAGATCTGGCCCTTGCCGTTACCCGACGCCACGCCGAGGTCGGCGTCGCGGGCCTCGCCCGGTCCGTTAACGACACAACCCATCACGGCAACCCGGAGCGGCACGGTCATGCCCTCGAGGCCGTCGGTGACGTCGTTGGCGAGCTTGTACACGTCGACTTGGGCGCGACCGCAACTCGGGCAGGACACGATCTCCAGCTTGCGCTCGCGCAGGTTCAGCGACTGCAGGATCTGCAGGCCCACCTTGATCTCCTCGGCCGGGGGCGCGCTCAGCGACACCCGGATGGTGTCACCGATGCCTTCGCCGAGCAGGATACCGAACGCCGTGGCGCTCTTGATGGTGCCTTGGAACGACGGTCCGGCCTCGGTGACGCCGAGGTGCAGGGGCCAGTCGCCGCGTTCGGCGAGCAGCCGGTAGGCCTTGACCATGATCACCGGGTCGTTGTGCTTGACGGAGATCTTGAAGTCGTGGAAGTCGTGTTCCTCGAACAGGCTGGCTTCCCAGACGGCGCTCTCGACGAGCGCCTCCGGAGTGGCCTTGCCGTACTTCTGCAGCAGGCTCGGCTCGAGCGAGCCGGCGTTGACGCCGATGCGGAGGGAGACGCCGGCTGCTTTGGCCGCGGCGGCGATCTTGCCGACCTGGTCGTCGAACTTGCGGATGTTTCCCGGGTTGACGCGCACGGCGGCACAGCCGGCGTCTATCGCGGCGAACACGTAGCTCGGCTGGAAGTGGATGTCGGCGATGACCGGGATCTGGCTCTTCATCGCGATGATCGGCAGCACCTCGGCGTCGTCGCGGCTGGGCACGGCGACGCGCACGATGTCGCAGCCGGATGCCGTCAGCTCGGCAATCTGCTGCAGGGTCGCGTTGATGTTCGTGGTCGGTGTCGTCGTCATCGACTGCACGCTCACCCGCGCGTCGCCGCCGACGAGTACCTTGCCGACCTTGATCTGACGCGTCTTGCGACGCGGAGCGAGAACTTCAGGTACTTTGGGCATTCCCAGGTTGATTGCAGCCACGGCGACAGCTTACGCGGCGAGACCGGGCGAAATCTGAACGGATGCCGGATGACTCCCGACGGTCGGGGCCACCGCCGGAACGCATCGCCACCCCTACCCGATCGACCCCCGGCCCGATCGGTCTTCTGAAGGAGATCCGCTATGAACCACAGTGCCGTGAACAGCAGCGACGTCGTCATCCTCGCGGGCTCGCGCACACCGCAGGGTCGGGTGAACGGGCAGCTCTCAGGCCTCACCGCCGTGCAGCTGGGAACCGCTGCCATCACCGGGGCGCTCGCCCGCGCCGGCGTGACACCCGATCAGGTGCAGTTCGTGCTTATGGGCCAGGTCCTGCAGGCCGGCTCCGGCCAGAACCCGGCCCGGCAGAGCGCGATCGGCGCCGGCATCCCGTGGAACGTTCCGGCAATGACACTGAACAAGGTGTGCCTCTCGGGGTTGGCCGCCGTGATCGACGCGGCCCGGATCATCCGTCTCGGTGAAGCGGATGTCGTCGTGGCCGGCGGCCAGGAATCGATGTCGAACGCCCCGCACCTGCTGCCCGGCTCGCGCACGGGCTGGGCCTACGGCAGCGTCACCATGCTTGACCACGCCGCCAGCGACGGGCTGACGGATGCTTTCGACGGCCTCTCTATGGGCCTTTCCACCGAGCATGTCAACGGGCGGCTCGGCCTGCTTCGGGCGGACCAGGATGCCATCGCGGCCGCCTCGCACCAGCGCGCCGCCGCCGCCGTCGAGAACGGCGTCTTCGACGACGAGATCACCCCGATCAGCGTTCCGCAGCGGAAGGGCGAGCCGCTCCTGGTCGCCACGGACGAGGGTGTGCGCGGCGACAGCACCACGCAGACGCTGGGCCGGCTGCGCCCGGCCTTCACCGAGGACGGCACCGTCACGGCCGGCAACTCGTCGCCGCTGAGCGACGGTGCCAGCGCCCTCGTGCTGTGCAGCCGCCGCTTCGCCGACGACAATGAGCTCAGCTGGCTGGCGGTGGTGGAGTCCTCCGGCCAGGTCGCCGGACCCGACAACTCGCTGCACTCACAGCCGGCGAACGCGATCCACCGCGCGTTGGAGCGCCAGGGCTGGGCGGCCAACGAGCTCGACCTGGTCGAGATCAATGAGGCCTTCGCCGCGGTGTCGCTCGAATCGACCCGGGAGCTCGGCCTCTCCCCCGAGCAGGTCAACATCCACGGCGGCGCGATCGCCCTCGGGCATCCGATCGGGGCCTCGGGCGGCCGCCTCGCGCTGCACGCGGCGCTTGAGCTGGCCCGGCGCGGCACCGGTAAGGCCGCCGTCGCCCTCTGCGGCGGCGGCGGCCAGGGTGAGGCGCTGCTGCTCTCGCGCTAACGCCCGTACCGGACGCCGCTCGCAGACGCCGAGAGTCGCCGTTTTTGCCCAGTTGACCTGGCGGAACGGCGACTCTCGGCATTTTCGGCGAATCTCGGCGAATCTCGCCGGGCAGAGCCGCGGGGAGCTGCGCCGGGACGCGCCGCGGATCAGCCGAAGATGTTGATCGGTTTGACGATGTCCGCGTAGATCAGCAGCAGGCTCATGGCGCCGAGCACCACCACGACGGCGAAGGTGAGCGGCATCAGTTTCGCCGTGTCGACGGGGCCCGGGTCGGGGCGTCTGAACAGCTTGGCGATCTGACGCCGCAACCCTTCCCAGAGCGCGCCGGCGACGTGTCCGCCGTCGAGCGGCATCAGCGGCACCAGGTTGAACACGAACAGGGCCACGTTGAGCGAGGCCAGGAGCCCCAGCATGCTCGCGATCTTGCTGTTCACCGGGATAGCGTCGATGCTGGCGATCTCGCCGGCGACGCGGCCGACCCCGACCACACTGATCGGGCCGTTGGGGTCGCGCTCCCCCGGTCCGAAGGCCGCGTTGGCGATATCGATCATGCGCTGCGGCAGGTTCGCGATCATGTGCACGACCGCGCCGATGTTCTCGCCCACCGCGGGCAGCACGGCGGTCGCCGGCTGCGGCACGAACTCGCCAGCCGGGCCGATTCCGACGAAGCCGACCTCCTGAGTCCTCGGCTCGCCGGCGGCATCCTCTTCGATCTCGCCGTCGGCATCGCTCACGTAGCGTTCGGTGAGTTTCGGGGTGATGGTCAGGGTCTGCTGGGTGCCGTTGCGTTCGACGACGGTGGCAAGCGGGATGCCCGGCGACTCGCGAATGATCTCGGTGGACTGGTCCCAGCTGTCGATCGGGGTGCCGTTCATGCTGACCAGGCGGTCGCCCGGCTGCAGGCCGGCCGCGGCGCCGGGCGCCTTCTCGTCGGTCGGTTCGCAGGTCTGCCGGGTGCTCGTGGCCGGCAGCACGCACTCGGACACGCTGCCGACGCTGGTGCTGGCCTGGGCCGTTCCGAAGCCCATCAGGAGCACGGCGAAGAGCACGACCGCGATGAGGAGATTCATCGTGGGCCCGCCGAGCATGATGATGACACGCTTGAAGACGGGCAGGCGGTAGAACGCGCGGTGCTCCTCGCCCTCACCGATGGTGTCGGCGCTGGACTGGCGGGCGTCGTCGACCATGGTGGCCATGGCGCCGGGCTTCTTCTCCGGTTCACCCTCCTGCACCAGCTGGTTGAAGAAGCCAGTGCTGGATGCCTGCACTCTGCCGCCCTTTTTGGCGGGCGGGAACATGCCGATCATGGCGATGTAGCCGCCGAGCGGGATGGCCTTCACGCCGTACTCGGTCTCGCCCTTGCGACGGGACCATAGGGTGGGCCCGAAACCGATCATGTACTGGGTGACCTTGACGCCGAAGAGCTTGGCGGGAAGCAGGTGCCCGATCTCGTGCAGGCCGATGGACAGGGCAAGGCCGACCACGACGATCAGAACGCCCAGAATATACAGCAGCACGGTTTCCACAGTCGTAGATTACCCACTCCACCCTGCGAGGGCGCTGGCTGTTCCCCCTGCAAGGTGTGGTTTGCTTGACTTTACGGATCCACGAGGAGGTTCCCTCTGTCCAAGCCACACGCCGTCGGTCCCATCGGCATCAGCCTGGCCGACCGTTTTCGTATCGACGCTCTGCTCGGAACGGGCGGGATGGCATCCGTTTACCGGGCCACCGACCTCTTTCTGGGGCGTACGGTCGCCGTGAAGCTGTTCCGTCTCGACACGGCCGACGACGCCGGGCCCGAGCGCCAGAGCGGCGAGGTCACGGTGCTCGCGAGCCTCAACCACTTCGCCCTGGTCACCCTGTTCGACGCCGGCACGGCCGTGATCGACGGAGTCTCGCGCACTTACATCGTGATGGAGCTCGTGGACGGCACGGACCTGCGCAGCAAGATCGCCGACGGGGCCCTGCACCCCGACGAGGTGGCAGCCATGGGCGCCGACCTCGCGGAGGCGCTGCACTACGTGCACGCGCGGGGCATCATCCACCGCGACATCAAGCCCGCGAACGTGCTGCTCGCACCGTCGGGCTTCCCCGGCCGCGCCATGCATGCCAAACTCGCCGACTTCGGCATTGCCCGTCTCTTCGACGCGACCCGCCTCACGGCGACCGGGTCTCTGCTCGGCACGGCCGGCTACCTCAGCCCCGAACAGGCACTCGGCAACACCATCGGCCCGCCCAGCGACGTCTACTCGCTCGGACTCGTGCTGCTCGAATGCCTCACTGGCGAGCGCGCCTTCACCGGAACGGCGATCGAATCGGCAATGGCCAGGCTGCAGCGGCAGCCGCACATCCCGGCCCATCTCGGCCAGCGCTGGGCCGCTGTTCTGGGCGGCATGACCATCCGCGAGCCGGCCGACCGACTCAGCGCGGGTGACGCAGCCGTGCAGCTGCGACGCCTGGTCAGCGGGGAGAACGTCGCCGATGTCACCGCAGTCACCGTGGCAATGGGGGCTCCGGGGGCCACCGAGCTTCTGGAACCCACCGCCGATCTGGGCGCCAACGAGCTGTTGGAGCCCACTGCCGTCCTGGGCGCCACCGAAACCCTCGAGCCCACCGCGGTCCTCAGGGCCGCGACCCTCGAGCCGACTGCGGTTCTGGCCGTCACGAAGGTCATCACTGCCCCGAAACCCGGCGCGGATTCCCCCACCGAGTTTCTGACGCCGGCCGGCGCTCCGGCCCGCTCACCGGGCCGCGCGGCGGAACGGTCCCCGGGTAGCGCCCGTGGCACCACCATCGCTCCCGCGTGGCGCCGGCCCCGAGTGCTCGCCTCGCTCGGAGTCCTGGCCGCGCTCATTCTGCTCGCCGTGGTGGTCTTCACCCCGCGGGTGGCTGAACCGGCCACGCCCGCCGCTACCTACCCGGCCGTCGACGGCTCCCTCGGCACCAATCTGAAGCGACTCCAGGAAAGCGTGACGCCATGATGCCTCGGGCCCGCCTAACACTCGCACTGGCCGCGGTCACGCTCGTCGCGTCCACCCTGACCGGGTGCGGGAGCACACCTCCCGACCTGCAGCAGAGCACCGCAACCGAGTTGCAGGCCGGTGTGCGGAACGTCACAGCGGCCGCCGCGGCCGGCGACTTCGAGGCCGCCCAGGCCTCGCTCGAGGCCGTCCAGGCCGACCTGCTGACCGCGGCCGCGGCGGACGGGGTGAGCGCCGCCCGTGCTGCCGACATCCAGTCAGCCCTCAACCTGGTGTCCGCGGACCTGACCGCTGCGATCGAGGCGAGCAAGCCGGAGCCGACCGTGGCCCCGGTTCCAGCCCCGAGCCCGACGTCCGTTGACAACGGCAACGACAAGGACGACGGTAAATGCAAGAAGAACGACGACGGCTGCGACGACGAGGACTAGCGTCGGCCTCAATTCAGGAGGATACATGCCCCAGCAACTGATCGTCGGCGCCGGCATGGTCGGACGACCGCTCGCCGAGCGTCTGATGATTCGAGGAGACCAGGTGACCGTCGGAACACGCTCCGGCGCGGCGGCACCCGGGGTAGAATCTGTCGTGCTGAACGCGAGCGACGCCCAGACCTTCACCCGGGCGGCAACCGGCATGTCGACGATCTTTCTGTGCATCAACCCGCGGTACACCGACTGGCCCACCCAGTGGCCGCCGGTCATCGACGCGGCGCTGACGGCGGCATCCGTCACCGGCGCCCGCCTGGTGATGATGGGCAATCTCTACCCGTACGGGTCTCCGACCGGGCCGATGACCGAGCATTCGCCGGAAACGACCACCGAGACGAAGGGGCTCGTGCGCAAGGAGCTCTGGCACCGGGTGAGGGACGCGCACGACCGCGGCGAGATTCGGGCCGTCGAGGTGCGGGCGAGCGATTATTTCGGGCCGGGCGTCGTCGGCACTGCGCATCTCGACGACCGGTTCTTCAGAGCCATCCTGGAATCGAAGACCGCCCGGGTCGTGGGCCGGCCCGGGCGCGTGCACAGCTGGAGCTACCTGCCCGACATCGTGACAACTCTCGTGGCCGCCGCCGACTACCGGGGCGACTGGGGCCGCCTCTGGCATGTGCCGAGCACGGCCATCACCCGTGACGACATCGCCGCCCAGCTCAACCGCCGCTACGGCACGCACGGCACGGTGGCGGGCTACCCGCAGTGGCTGCTCAAATCGCTCGGCGCGCTGAACCCGATGATGCACGAGATCTGGGCCTCGAGCTATCAGCTCAGGGTGCCGTACATCATCGATTCCGCCGAAACCGAGCGCGAGCTCGGCGTCGGCAAGACCCCGTGGCCGGATGCCCTCGCCGCCACCGCGGACAGTTACCGCAGCTCAGGCGACACGGCCTAAGCTGCGTGGCCGGCTTTCTCAGCGGGCGAGGAGCTTGTCCGCCGCGGCGCGGGCCCACGCCTCGGCGCCGACGAGCGACTCGCGTGTGAGCGGGCCGTCCTGCTCGTGCCGTTCGACGACACGCTGGATGGTGTCGACGATGTCCAGAAACCCGATGGTGCCGGCGTGGAAAGCTGCCACGGCCTGCTCGTTCGCCGCGTTGAACACCGCGGGGTAGGTGCCGCCCGCGCGCCCGACCTGCTTGGCCAGGTCGACGGCCGGGAAAGCCGTCGTGTCGAGGGGCTCGAAGGTCCAGTCCTGCGGGATGGTCCAGTCGATCGGGGTGCCGACCGCCGCGACGCGGTTCGGCCAGTCCAGCCCGAGCGAGATCGGCAGACGCATATCCGGCGGGGACGCCTGGGCGATCGTCGATCCGTCGATGAATTCCACCATGGAGTGCACGACGGACTGCGGGTGCACGACCACATCGATGCGCTCGTATTCCACGTCGAAGAGCAGGTGCGCTTCGATCACCTCGAGGCCCTTGTTGACGAGGGTGGACGAGTTGGTCGTGACGACGAGCCCCATCTCCCAGGTAGGGTGCGCGAGCGCCTCGGCCGGCGTGACGTCGGCGAGCTGCCCGCGTCGTCGGCCACGGAACGGGCCCCCGGATGCCGTCAGCACCAGGCGTCGCACCTCGCCGGCCGTTCCCGAGCGGAGCGCCTGCGCGATGGCGGAGTGCTCGGAGTCGACGGGCACGATCTGTCCCGGCGCCGCCAGCGACTTCACCAGGTCGCCGCCGACGATGAGCGATTCCTTGTTGGCCAGGGCCAGCGTGCGACCGGCTCGCAGGGCGGCGAGAGTCGGCCCGAGGCCCACCGAGCCCGTGATGCCGTTGAGCACCACGTCGGCCTCGACGTCGCGCACGAGCTCTTCGGCCTCGTCCGCGCCGAGCGCCGTGTGCTCGACCTCGAACTCGGCGGCCTGCGCCTCGAGCATCGTCCTGTTGTTGCCGGCGGAGAGCCCGACCACCTCGAACCGGGTGGGGTTGGCCTTGATCACATCGAGGGCCTGGGTTCCGATCGAGCCGGTCGACCCGAGAATTACAACTCGTCTGCGCATCCTGCAATTTTAGGTGGCGCCGCCGCCTTTCGTGGCGGGGCGGGCCGTGGCGGTAGGGTCCAAGGATGACCGGTTCCAAAGAAGATTCCCAGGATGCAACTCCCGTCGACCTGTCGGCGGAGGAATCGGAGCGCACGAAGCGCCCCGGATTCGTCTACTTTCTCGGTTACGGCATCATGGCGCCGATCGCCCGGCTGGTATTCCGCCCCACCATCATCGGCCGGGATAACATCCCGCGCAACGGCCGCGTCATCCTGGCCAGCAACCACCTGTCGTTCATCGACAGCATCGTGATTCCGCTGGTCGCACCTCGGCGCGTGCAGTTCCTGGCCAAGTCCACCTACTTCACCGGCACCGGGTTCACGGGTTTCGTCTCGCGCACCTTCTTCACCTCGATCGGAGCGGTCGGGGTCGAACGCGGCGCGGGGCAGGCCGCCCAGGACGCTCTCGACGCCGGCCGCAACATCCTCGAATCCGACAGCGCGTTCGCGATCTACCCGGAGGGAACCCGTTCCCTCGACGGCCGCCTGTACAAGGGCCGCACGGGCGTGGCATGGCTCGCCCTCACCACGGGGGCCGTCGTGGTTCCGGTCGGGCTGATCGGCACACAGGAGATCCAGCCGGTGGGAGCGAAATTCCCGCGCATCCGCAAGGTCACGGTCACCTTCGGCGAGCCCCTCGACCTGAGCCGCCACGGTTCCGCCGAGTCCGGCAAGGCACGGCGCGGCGCGACCGACGAGATCATGGCCGCGATCCACGCCCTGTCCCGTCAGGAATTGGCCGGCCGGTACAACGAGTCGCCGCCCTCGGGAACCCTGCAAAAGATCGCCGACCGGGTCTTCCCGCGCGAACGCGTCTAGCCGCTTTCGGACCGGCCGAGCCGAGCATCCGTCGCCCGGAAACACCGCGGAAACGGGCGCGACCTAAGCTGGGGTCATGTCTGACACGTATTCGGTACCCCAGGAGCGCAAGCTCGTCACCGCCCTTCCCGGCCCCAAGTCGGTCGAATTGCAGGAACGCCGCCTGCGCGCGGTTTCCCGCGGTGCGGGCACGCTGGCGAACATCTATATGGATCACGGAGCGGGAGCGATCCTCGTCGACGTCGACGGCAACCAGATCATCGACCTCGGCTGCGGCATCGGCGTGACCACCATCGGTCACGCGAACGACGAGGTGGCCGCGGCCGCCGCGGCGCAGGCCGCCAAGCTCACCCACACCCTGTTCACCGTCACCCCGTACGAGAACTACGTGGCCGTCGCGGAGAAGCTCGCCGAGATCACCCCCGGCGACTTCGAGAAGCGCTCCATCCTGGTGAACACCGGCGCGGAAGCCGTCGAGAACGCCGTGAAGATCGCCCGCAAGTTCACCGGCCGGCGCGCCATCGTTGCGCTCGACCACGCGTTCCACGGTCGCACCAACCTGACCATGGCGATGACTTACCGCCCCTGGCCCGAGCGCGCCGGAATGGGACCGTTCCCCGGCGAGATCTACAGCGTGCCGACCAGCTACCCCTACCGTGACGGCCTGACCGGCGAAGAAGCCGCCGAGAAGACCATCGACTACATCAACACCCATATCGGCGCCACCGAGATCGCGGCCTTCTTCATCGAGCCGATCCAGGGCGACGGCGGCATCGTCATCCCCGCCCCCGGATTCTTCAAGCGCCTGAGCGAATTCTGCGCCGAGCACGGCATCGTCTTCGTCTCCGACGAGATCCAGGCCGGCATCGCCCGCACCGGCGCCTGGTACGGCATCGAGCACCACAACGTGGTGCCGGACCTCGTCACCACCGCCAAGGGCATCGCCGGCGGATTCCCGCTCGCCGCCGTCACCGGCCGCGCCGACATCATGGACTCTGTGCAGCCCGGCGGCATCGGCGGAACCTTCGGCGGCAACCCGGTCTCGACCGCGGCCGCCCTAGCCGTCTTCGACCTGATCGAGCGGGACGACCTCCTCGGCGAGGCGCGGCGCGTCGAGAAGGCCCTCTGGGCGCGCATCGGTGACTGGCCGAAGCGGTTCGCGGTCGTGGGCGACGTGCGCGGCAAGGGTGCGATGTTCGGGGTGGAGCTCGTTCACCCGGGCACGAACACACCGTACCCCGAGGCTCTCACCGCGATCATCAAGCACGCGACCACCAACGGCGTCATCGTGCTGGATGCCGGCAGCTGGGACTCGGTGCTGCGCATCATGCCGTCGGTCGTCATCTCCGAGGCGCTGATCGACGATGCCGCCTCCGTTATCGAGGAAACCCTCGCCGCCTTGTCCGGCCCGTAGTACCGATAGAACCCCGGGTATGTGGCGGCGAGCGTGCGGCGGAAGCCGTCTGATCGCCGCCGCCGCAGGGAGCACGGCCACCGACCGCACGTTGCGGTGACCGGGTCGGCGTCACACCTCAGTATCGGCGAGCGCCACCGTCTGCGGCTGGTGAATGACGGGGAAGTTCACGGATGCGCCGATGAAACAGAGGCCGGCGGCCTCCGCGTGCAGGGACTGCGCGAGTTCGACCTGGCCGGGGTCGGCAACCGTGACGCGCGGTCGCAGAGTCACCTCGGTGAAGTGGCCGCCACCATCCGTCGTCTGGGCCATCGACCCGGTCGCGTCGTCGGTATAGTCGACGACCTGCACGCCGTGCTTCACGGCGACGTGCAGGTAGCTCATCAGGTGGCATTCGCTGAGGGCGGCCAGCAGCAGTTCCTCCGGGTTCCAACGGTCGGCGTCCCCGTGGAAGGTCGGATCGGCCGATGCACTTATCGGCTCCTTGCCGGGGGCGGTGATCAGGTGATCCCGGCCGTAGTCCCGGTAGCTGCTCGTGCCGGTGCCTCGGTTGCCTGTCCAGGCGATGTTCACGGAGTAGTGGTGGTGTGCACCGATCACGGCGCCTCCTTCGATTTGCGCGGCTCTGCGGGCCGATTCGCGGCCGACAACGGGCCGTAACACGGCCAGGGAACCGATTGTCGCAGCAATTCGCCGCGCCTCCCGTCGCATCGATCGGTAAACTGGTCAGATCATGACTGACACGCTGACGCCTTCGACCTCCCCGTCCACCCCCGCCGCACTGGTTTACACCGTGCCGCAGGAACGCAAGATCGTGACCGCGATCCCGGGTCCGCGCTCGAAAGAACTCCAGCAGCGCAGGCTCGCCGTCGTCTCCGGCGGCGTCGCATCCGCTTTGCCCGTCTACATCGCCAAGGCGAACGGCGCCATCCTCGTCGACGTCGACGGCAACCAGTTCATCGACTTGGGCGCCGGCATCGGTGTGACCACGATCGGCCACACCGAGACCAGCGTGGTCGCGGCCGCCGTCGAACAGACCCAGGACTTCATCCACACCCTCTTCACCATCACGCCCTACGAGGAGTATGTGCGCGTCTGCGAGCTTCTCGCCGAGCACACCCCCGGCTCCTGGCCGAAGAAGTCGGTGCTGATCAACTCGGGCGCCGAGGCCGTCGAGAACGGTGTCAAGATCGCCCGCAAGCACACCGGCCGCCGCGCCGTCGCCGTGCTCGACCACGCTTACCACGGTCGCACGGTGCTGACCATGGCCATGAACTACAAGGCCATGCCCTACGCCACCGGCTACGGCCCCCTCGCCAGCGATGTCTACCACGCCCCCAGCTCCTACCCGTATCACGACGGTCTGAGCGGGGCGGATGCCGCGGCGCGCACGATCGCGTACCTCGAGAAGGTCGTCGGACCCACCGACCTGGCTTGCCTGGTCGTCGAGCCCATCCAGGGTGAGGGTGGCTTCATGGTTCCGGCCGAGGGCTACTTCAACGCCCTGCAGACCTGGTGCACCGCGAACGGCGTCGTCATGATCGCAGACGAGATCCAGAGCGGCATGGCCCGCACCGGCAAGTACTACGCCAGCGAGCACTTCGGCTGGACCCCCGACCTCGTGCTCACCGCCAAGGGCATCGCCGGCGGCATGCCGCTGGCCGCCGTCACCGGCCGCGCCGAGATCATGGATTCCTCGCAGCCCGGCGGCCTCGGCGGAACCTTCGGCGGTAACCCGGTCTCCTGCGCAGCGGCCATAGCGGTCTTCGAGTCGATTGAGCGAGGCGATCTGCTCGCCGAGGGTGTGCGTATCGAGAACACCCTGCGCGCCGGCCTCGGTTCTCTCAAGGAGAAGTACGACATCATCGGCGAGATCCGCGGTCGCGGCGCCATGATCGCCATCGAACTCGTGCAGCCGGGCACCGGTGACACGGAGAAGGCGCCGAACGCCGCCGCAGTGTCCTCCATCGCCGCCTACGCCGCCCAGCACGGCGTGTTGCTGCTCACCGCCGGAACCTACGGCAACGTGCTGCGCTTCCTCCCGAGCCTGGCCGTGAGTGATGCCCTCCTGAACGATGCCCTCTCGGTCATCGACGACGCCATCGCCGCGCTTTAGGCGCGAAGCACACACCGTGACAACGACATTCGAGGTGCCAATCCACGCCGGGCAGACGTTCTTCGTCCCCGATGCGGTCGAACTGGCCGTGGTCGAGCGCAGCGGCTTCATCGAATCGAGGCATGCCGGCAGCGCGGTCGTGCTCACCAGCGAGGGCGCGGTCCTACGCGCCCTCGGCGATGTGACCACCCCGATCTTCCCGCGGTCGTCGATGAAGCCCTTCCAGGCCATCGCCGTGATGGCCAGCGGGGTCACCCTGCGCGGGGAAGACGCCGCCATCGCGACCGCCAGCCACACCGGAACGCAGCGCCACGCCGACCTCGTGCGCGGGCTCCTCGCCCGCGCCGGCATCCCCGAGACGGCGCTCGCCTGCCCGGCGGCCTGGCCGGACGACTCCCCCACCCGCGACGCCCTGGTGCGACTGGGGGCCGCCAAGGCCCCGATCTACATGAACTGCTCGGGCAAGCACGCCGCGATGCTCGTGGCCTGCCAGCAGAACGGCTGGGCGCTGTCTGGATACTTGGAGCCGGCGCATCCGTTGCAGAAGCGCATTCTCGACGTGGTGGAGCGCTTCACCGGCGAGCGGCCGTCGGCGTCGGGCATCGACGGATGTGGCGCGCCGGTTCACGCGCTGTCCCTCACCGCTCTGGCACGCGGCATCGCCCGCATCGCCACGTCCAAGTCAAACTCGCCGTTCGCGATCTACCGCGAGGCCGGCTTCCTCGGCGAGGCAATACGGCAGAACGGCTGGGTCATCGCCGGACCCGGCATGCCCGACACGGTCGTGATCGACCGCCTCGGACTGTTCGTGAAGACCGGCGCGGAGGGCATCTGCGTCGCCTCCGCCGCCAACGGCACGACGGTCGCCCTCAAGATTCTCGACGGCAGCCTGCGGGCAACCACCATCGTGGCCCTGCGTCTGCTCGCGGACTCCGGTGCGATCGCACACAGCGACGTCGAGGCCATTCTGCCCGAGCTGCACCTGATGGTGCTGGGCGGTGGGCTCCCGGTCGGGGAGATCCGCGCCAGCTACGTGTAGGGCGCGGGCCGGGAGTCAGCCCAGTTTTGCCAGCCGCTTCTCCTTGGCCGCCCGGGATACCTGGGCGGTGACCACGATCACCAGGGCGAAAATGAACACCGCCGACGCGATCACGTTCGCCTCGGCCGGGATCCCCCGGGCTGCGGACACGTAGATGTACTTGGGGAACGTGGTGACGGCGCCGGAGTTGAAGTTGGTGATGATGAAGTCATCGAAGCTCAGCGCGAAGGAGAGCAGCGCGGCCGCCAGGATGCCGGGCAGCAGGAGCGGAAAGGTGATCCGCGCGAACACCTGGGTTGCCGAGCCGTAGAGGTCTCGACCGGCCTCCTCGAGCGCGGGGTCGAGGCTCGCGACACGCGCCTTGACCGTCACCACCACGAAGCTGATGCAGAACATAGTGTGAGCCAGAATGATCGTAGACATGTCCTTCGGAACGCCGAGCGACAGGAACTGCGCGGCCAGGCCGGCGCCGAGCACGACTTCCGGCGTGGCCATCGGCAGGAACAGGAGCAGGCTCGTCTGCGACCGGAACCGGAACCGGTACCGCACGAGGGCGATCGCGATCATGGTGCCGAGCGTGGTCGCGGCCACCGTGGCCACCACGCCGATCAGGATGCTGTTGCCGAACGCCTCGCAGACGGCGCCGTTCTGCACTTGGCACACGTTCAGCCACTTGTCGAAGGTGAACCCGCGCCAGGTGATGTTGGACTTGAGCGAGTCGTTGAACGAGAACACGAACGTGTAGACGATCGGCACCATCAGGAAGATCAGCGCCAGCACCGTGTAAAGCGGCAGCAACCACTTGCCCAGGGAGATTTTCACAGCAGCTCCTCCGTGCCCGACCGTTTGACGTAGACGCTCACGATCACCAGGATCACCGACATCAGGATGATCGACAGCGCGGCCGCCGCCGGATAATTCTGCAGCACCAGGAAGTTGGCCTCGATCACGTTACCGATCATCTGGGTGTCCGGTCCGCCGAGGAAGTCCCGGCTCGCGTTGATGTAGTCGCCGGCCGCCGGGATGAAGGTCAGCAGGGTTCCGGCCACGATGCCGGGCATCGACAGCGGGATCGTGATCTTGCGGAACACGTCGAACGGATGCGCGTAGAGGTCGCTGCCGGCCTCGAGGTAGCGCAGGTCGAGCCGTTCGAGCGTCGTGTAGAGCGGCAGGGTCATGAACGGGATGAAGTTGTAGGTGAGCCCGAAGATGACGGCGAAAGCAGTGCCCGTGAAATGGGCATCCGGTGCCAGCAACGACAGAGCCTTGAGCGAGGTGATCACGAACGACTCGTCGGACAGGAGCTGCTTCCAGGCCAGGGTGCGCAGCAGGAAGCTGATGAAGAACGGGGCGATCACCAGCACCAGCATGAGGCTCTGCAGCAACGGCCAGGGCCGCGCCTTCACGCCGATAAAGTACGCCAGCGGGTAGCTGAACACCAGGGCGAGCAGCGTGGCGATCAGCGCGTAGCCGAAGGAGCGCATGATGTGCGGCCAGTAGGCCGTGATGACGTCGACGTAGTTCTCCCAGCGGAAGGCGTAGGAGTACTGGCCGACGTCGCCGAATTCCGAGGGGGCCTGGAACGACGTCAGCAGCAGCGAGACGAGGGGGGCCAGAAAGAACAGCACCAGGTAGAGGATGCCCGGCAACAGCAGGAGCAGCGCGATCGGGCTCTTTCGGCGCGGCGCCGGTTCGGGCGCGGTGGTGCTGGTGGAGAATGCCGCGAACGCCACCCTAGGCTCCCTCAAGCTCCGTGAGCAGGGAGGAGCGTTTCTGGGTCGCGATGCTCCGGGTGCTGTCGTCCGCCTCGAAACGGGGCTCCGCCGAGGCGTCGTCCTCGAGCCCGAAGCCGTGTTCGATGTTCCAGTCCAGCCAGACCTCGGACCCCTCATGGGCGACGGGGCCGAACGCCATGTTCTGCGCGAAGACGATGAGGGTGCCGACGCCGACGACCTCGACCAGGTACTGGGTGCTGACCCCGCTGAACGAGACGTCGATCACCCGGCCGGGACCCATCAGGTTGCGGGCGACGTCGGCGACGGGCTCGGTCACGTGCAGGGTCAGCTTCTCCGGGCGGACGCCGATCGTGACCTCGCCGGTGTGCCGGTGCGCGCGCGCCGCCGGAACCACGATTTTCTGGCCGGCCACGGCCACGGAGATGGCCTCGCTCGTGCTACCGACCACGGGGCCGGTGAACAGGTTCGACTGGCCGAGGAAGTTAGCGACGAACGCCGTGCGCGGCAGCTCGTAGAGTTCCTCGGGGGCGCCCATCTGCTCGATCCGGCCCTTGTTCATGACCGCGACGGTATCGGCCATGGTCATGGCCTCCTCCTGGTCGTGGGTGACGTGCAGAAACGTGAGGCCGACCTCCTCCTGGATGGTCTTGAGCTCGAGCTGCATCTGGCGCCGCAGCTTCAGGTCGAGCGCCCCGAGGGGCTCGTCGAGCAGCAACAGGGCCGGCCGGTTGACGATCGCGCGGGCGAGGGCCACGCGCTGCTGCTGTCCGCCGGAGAGCTGTTGCGGGCGGCGGGCGGCGAGGTGGTCCAGTTCCACCAGGCGGAGCGCCTCGTGAGCCTTGGCGACCGGGTCGTCCATCCGCCGGCGGCGCAGCCCGAAGGCGACGTTCTCCAACACTGTCATGTGCGGGAAGAGGGCATAACTCTGGAACACCGTGTTGACCGGACGCTGGAAGGATTTCTGGTTCGTCACATCCGTGCCCCCGATCAGGATGCGCCCGGCCGTCGGTTCCTCGAGGCCGGCCACCAAGCGCAGGGTCGTGGTCTTGCCGCAGCCGGACGGGCCGAGCAGCGCGAAGAACGACCCCGCGGGGATCTTCAGGTCGAGATGCTCGATAGCGGTGAAGCCCGGGAACCTCTTCTGGATACCCACCAGCTCCAGGTCGGCCCCCGCGCTGGCGAATTCTCCGTTGGCCATCCCTACGAGCCCAGCAGGATGCCCTGGAAGGCGGCGTCGTACTTTTGCTCCTCCGCGCCGGTCAGGGTGCGGAAGACGCGAGCCTTGGCCAGGGTCGTGTCGTCCGGGAAGATCAGCTGGTTGTTCGCGAGCTCGGGGTCGATCGCCATCGCGGCTTCCTTGGCGCCGGCGACGGGGGTGATGTAGTTCACGTAGGCGGCGACCTCGGCGGCGACGGCCGGGTCGTAGTAGTAGTCGATGAGTTTCTCGACATTCTTCTTGTGCGTGGAGCCGATCGGCACCAGAAAGTTGTCGTTCCAGAGGGTGCCGCCCTTGTCGGGGACCACAAACTCCCATTTGTCCCCGTTCTCGGCGTTGAGCTGCACGATGTCGCCGGACCAGACGATGGCGGCGAGGGTGTCCTCGTTGATGAGGTCTTCCTTGTACGCATTGCCCTTGATGTTGCGAACCTGGCCGTCGCCGACCTGTTTCTCCAGCACGTCGATCGCGGCGAAGAACTCGTCGTCGCCCCAGTCGCCCGCGATGTCGACACCCATGTCGAGCATGATCAGTCCCATGGTGTCGCGCATCTCGGACAGAACGCCGACCCGGCCCTTGAGGTCGGAGCTCCACAGGTCCTCGACCGAGGCGATGCCGTTCGGAAGTTTCTCCTTGTTCCAGCAGATGCCGGCGAACCCGCCCTGCCACGGCACGCTCATCTTGCGGCCGGGGTCGAAGCCCACGTCTTTCAGGGACGGGAGCAGGTTTTTCAAGTTGGGGATGTTGGCCTGGTCGAGTTCCTGGGTGTAGCCGAACCGGATCCAACGGCCGACCATCCAGTCGGTCAGGCAGACGGTGTCGGCGCCGATGTCCTGGCCGAGGGCGAGCTGGTCCTTGACCTTGCCGTAGTAGGTGTTGTTGTCGTCGACGGCCTCGGTGTACTCGACCTTGATGCCGGTTTCGGTCGTGAACGCATCCAGTGTGGGGTAGTCGCCGGCGTCATCGACGTCGATGTAGAGCGCCCAGTTGTCCCAGCGCACGAGCTTGCTGCTGTCGGACTCGTCGGGGGCGGCGGTGGGCTTCGTGGCCCCTCCGGTCGAGCATGCGGCGAGCGCCAGGGCTGCGGCCCCTCCACCGGCTCCGGCGAGCAGAGCGCGGCGCCCCATCGTGGTCGCCCGGGCCTGACGGACCAGCTGAGCGATCATGGGATCTGCGGGCAACGGCCTGGGCTTCATGGTCGGGTCTCCTTGCACTTCTCAGCGGATGAGCTCTCACAGCTTTCATTGCGAGTTGCTAGATACTTGCACAGGAGCGCCCCCTGCGCACCCAAGAGTGACCGAATCGTTAATTTCTGGTCAGATCACGCACGAAATCAGCACTCTATGGCGACACTCTCAATCGAAATGAGCTGTTCGGCGGCGGTAGGATTTCGCTCAGGCCAGAGTGGTCCACCGCCCGGAGGTCCACCGCTGAGGGTTTGAACCAATTTGACGGAGATTTTCACCATAAAGGCCGTTTTTGGCCCCAAAAACGGTTTTTGAATCAAAATCTCCGTCGAATTCGGTAGACAAGGGAGCGCCATGAAGGTCGCAGTTCCGGCAGAAATCAAGAACAACGAGTTCCGGGTGGCGATCACCCCGGCCGGCGTACACGACCTCGTGGCGCACGGGCACGAGGTGTTGATCGAAACGGGGGCCGGGCTCGGCTCCGGGCTCAGCGACGAGAGCTATGCGGCGGCGGGCGCGACGATCATGCCGGATGCCGCGTCAACCTGGGCTGCCGCCGACCTGCTGCTCAAGGTGAAGGAGCCCGTGGCCAGCGAGTACGGTTATTTTCGCCCCGATCTGCTGCTGTTCACCTACCTGCACCTGGCCGCGGAACCAGCCCTGACCCGTGCGCTGCTGGAGGGCGGTGTCACCTCGATCGCCTACGAGACCGTGCAGCTGCCGACGCGGGCGCTGCCGCTGCTCGCGCCGATGAGCGAGGTTGCGGGCCGCCTGGCACCCATCGTCGGCGCCAACGCGATGCTCAAGCCCAACGGCGGACCGGGCCTGCTCGTGCCCGGAGTGCCCGGAACGCATCCGGCTCGGGTCACCGTGCTCGGCGGCGGTGTGGCCGGCACGGCAGCCATGCAGGTCGCCCTCGGGCTCGGCGCCCAGGTGACCGTGCTCGACACCAACCTGTTCCGCCTGCGCGAAATCGACGCGCTGTACTACGGGCGGGTGCAGACCATCGCCTCGAACAGCTACGAGATCGACCGGGCGCTGGTGTTGTCCGACCTGGTGATCGGATCGGTCCTGATCCCCGGGGCCAGGGCCCCCAAGCTGGTCAGCAACGAGCTCGTGTCCCGGATGAAGCCGGGCAGCGTGCTCGTGGACATCGCTGTGGATCAGGGCGGCTGCTTCGCCGACTCCCACCCGACGACGCACGCCGATCCGACGTTCACTGTGCATCAGTCCCTGTTCTACTGCGTGGCGAACATGCCCGGGGCCGTGCCGAGCACGTCCACCTATGCGCTCACCAACGCCACGCTTCCCTATGTTCGGCTGATCGCGAACCGAGGCTGGAAGGACGCGCTCCGAACGGATGCCGCGCTCGCTTTCGGCCTGTCCACGGTCGGCGGCCTCATCACCAGCGGCCCGGTCGCGAGTGCGCACTCGCTGCCGCTCCGCGGTCTGGTGGACGCGCTGGCCTGATCCACGGCGGGACGGCGGCGGGGCCGGCACCGCTGAACTGTGCTGCGGGACTGTGCTGCGGGACTTCGCCCCGGGACTTCGCGGCCGGCGGCTACACGACCTGGGCCCGCAGCGTGGCCCGGTGCACGGCGCCGTCCGGGCGCAGTACCCACACCCGACCTCGGTTGGGTGCCAACGGCGGAGGCAGGTCCCGGCGTCGGCTGATGGCCCGGTAGTCGGCCAGGCTGCAGCCGTCGAAGACCAGGTCCGCGTGCGGGCGCAGGGCACCCAGCAGGGACCACTGCGCCTGCCACGCGTCCACGTCTCCGACGAAGGCGGTGCCTGATTGTGACTCGCTCAGCCGGAGCGATGCGCCTGCCTGCGCGGCCTCCGCCAGCTCGCCGTGGGACACCGCCGCGAGGTCGACGACCCGCGCGCCGGGGACCGTTCCCAGCACTGCGGCCGAGCGGGACGGCGAGTCCGACACGACGAGAAGGGTCTGCCCGGGCCGCCCCAGGAGCGCGGCGGCATCCGTGCGTGGCTCGATGTCCCGCTGCGCCGCGACATCCGGGATTGCACCGCTCTGCTCCGGCGCGAGGAGCTGGATGCGATGGTCCTGCCAGCTCCCGCCGCCGGGCGGAAGGCGGTCGTCGAACAGGGCAGCCACTCCTCCGGCCGCGACGTGCTCGGCGACATCGGGCAGGCGCAGCACCAGCCGTCTCTGACACAGGGCAGGCAGGGACTGCAGCGATCCGGTGAGCCTTTGCGCGGCGATGACGATCCGCAGGCCGCCCTCCGCGCCGTCGCGGAGCAGCCCGGCGAGCAGTTCGAGGGCCGCCGGACGGTGCTCCTGGTCCCAGCGGGCATGCACGCTATCGAAGTCGTCGAGAAGCAGCAGCCTGGCAGCCGGACTCCCGCCGGCGTCGAGGCATTGGCGCGCCTTGACGAGGCAGTCCCACACCGCCTCGACGTCCGCTCCGAGCAGCACGGCATCTCCAAAGGGCGCGAACCCCGCCGCGACCGACGCAAGCGCAGTTGACTTGCCCGAGCGGGGACCGCCGATCACGAGCAGGCTGCCCTCGGCGATCGGCTCGTAGCGGGCCACCCGGTAGCGCTGCAGTTCCGGCTCGTCGAGCAAGCCCAGCAGACCGCCGGGCGCGGCACGAGCGTCGGGAACGGCACGGTCGTGCCCGGCCGCCACCGCGGCGCCGCCGAACGCACTCTCGTCGGCCGCCGTTCCGCCCGCGACGAGGGCGAGGAGGTCCTCGCGGCTTACCGTCTGAGGCAGCAGGTCGAGCCAGGGGCGCCGAGGGTTCGGCGCATCGGCATCCGCGACTGCGAGGGAGCGGATCTCGCGCGGCGAGGTCGTCGCCACCTGGCAGAGCACGGGCCCCGAGGAGTCCGCGGCGATCAGGCAGCGGCCGGCTTGGTCCGCGCCGAGGGCCGCGGCCGCATCCGTGCCCAGCACCGCCACGCTGTCGGCGCGGTTGTTCACCCGCAGCGACACCCGCAGCGTGCAGTTGGCGAGCAGGGCGTCACGCACCACACCGGTGGGCCGCTGGGTGCAGAGGATCAGGTGCACGCCCAGCGACCGGCCCCGCGCGGCTATGTCGACGAACAGAGCGTGCAGGTCGGGGAATGCGGTGAGCATGGTCGCGAATTCGTCGACCACGATCACGAGCCGCGGAAGCGCCCCGCCGGCATCCTGCCTCCGCAGGTCCACGATGTCACGCGCGCCGGCACGCCCGAGTACGCGTTCGCGATACCGCAGCTCGGCGGCCAGGCTGGCCAGCGCCCGGGCGGCCTGGTGCACGTCCAGGTCGGTGATCAAACCCACGCAGTGGGGAAGGGCGCAGAGCGGGGCGAACGCGGCCCCACCCTTGAAATCGACCAGGAGGAACGTCACCTCGTCGGGGCCGGCCACCGCCGCCATCGCCGCCACCCAGGTCACCAGCAGTTCGCTTTTGCCGCTGCCGGTCGTGCCGCCGACGACCGCGTGCGGCCCTGCCCCGACCAGGTCGAGCGACACCTCCCCCGCTTCTCCCACCCCGATGACGCAACGGAGGTTCGGCGATTGGGGCTGCCCATGCGGTGCCCGATACCCGGGCTGGAAGCCAGAGAGCTCACCAAGGGCAACGGATGCGGGGACTCGCCGCGCATTCTGGACCAATCCAGCCGCCGAGGCCCGGGCGCTTAGCACGCGGGCGACCACGATCGCCTGTTCGACGGTAATCAGCTCGGGCCGGAAGCCACTCCCCCAGGCGTGCACGCTGGAGCGCAGCACCTCAGCCCGGCCGGGACCCTGCAACCGCACGATGGTGTCGCAGCCCCACGGCAATTCGGCAAGAGTGCCGGCCAGGGCGACGACCAACCCCGACCCTTTGGGTGCCCCGCCCGACGGCGCCTGGCAGATCACGAGGCGGCGGGCGCAGGACTGCCCAGTGTCATGCGGGAGGGCGACCGCCCATTCCCAACCGCGATCAGGCACGGTGAGTCCGACCTGGTCTGGAGCCAGGGAGCAGGCCAGCTGCACCAGCAGCCCGCGGGCCAGCGCCTGCCCGAGCGACAGCGGTCCGACGATGCCGATACCACCGCCGGCATCAGCGTCGATCGGTGCCTCGGTGAGCGTGGCCGCCCAGTCGCGCACGTCGCGATGCTCGTCGGGAGCGGCGCCACCGTCGAGGCGTAGCCCGCTGGGCACCGCACCGGAGCCCAGGCTCACGTCTGCTCCCGAACCGGTCCAACGGATGGCGGCGTGCGGGGCGGCGACGATGCTGTTGGCCGAGGGCGTGCGCCGCCAGTGCGCGCGAAGCAGCTCCTCATGGCGCAGGGCCACCTCGGCCCGCAGTGTCGCCAGTGCCTGCCCCTGGTCGAGGGCGTTGGTACGCCGGGTGCGGCGGCCCGTGCGCCGCGCGTCGAGCATGCCGGCCACGGCGATGACCGGGCCGAGCACCGCGAAGATCAGCACGAAGGCTGAGCCCGTGATCAGCCAGATCGCCCCGGCCGCGGCCAGCGGCGCCACGCTCGCGATGAGTGGGAAGCCAGGCGGCGGCAGGTCGGCCGGGCGGGTGGGGAGGGTCAGCGGGACATCGGCTCGGATCACCGCATCAGTCCATCACTCCGGAGGCAGGCGCCACCGCGCGCGCCGGCATCGGTCCCGGGATGACGGCCGGCCGGGTTGGGGAGGGGCCGGCTGAGTGAGTCCGGATCGATCGGTTGCATCGCTCACAGCGTCGAACGAATTCGACGGAGAATCTCGTTTAAGACTGCTTTTGCAAAGTATTTCGGGCTGTTTTGGGCAAAATCTCCGTCGAATTCGTTCGGGTCGATCGCGTCCGCATCGGCGGCGGCTCGGCGGCGGCTCGGCGGCGGCTCGGCGGCGGCTCGGCGCGGCACCGGCACCGGCACCGGGCATAACCGCCTCGGAACACTCCAATCCGCGGACCTTCAGCGCCCACGGTCATTGGGCACACTCATCTGGCCGGAGAGGGGTCAGTTGGTGAGGGACTAATTGAGGATGAAGAACTGGTCCGCGATCTCGACCCGGGAACCACGCGGCACCAGATAGCGCCGGCCGGGTTCGCAGCGCACCGCCACCGCATCCGGGCGACGGATGATGGTGCCATTGCCCGAGTACCGGTCACTGACCCAGAACTCGCCGTCGTACTGGCCGAACTCGAGGTGGCTCTTCGACACCGAACGGCCGAGGTCGTTGATCTGCACCAGGATGTCGACGCGTTCGGTCGGCTGGGGCAGCGGCCGGCGACCGATCAGGCCGGTGCCGAGGGCCGAGATCGTCTCCCCCGTGCTGAACTGGAGCACGAACAGGGACGCGGTAGGGGCGGGGGCCGGGGCGGGTTCCGGAGCCTGGAGCGGCACTGGGCCGGGAGCCTCGACCGGGGCGGACACGACCGGCACCTCGACCGGAGCCGACACGACCGGCACCACGACCGGCACCGACACAACCGGCACCACGACCGGCACCGACTCGACCGGAGCCGACACGACCGGCACCACGACCGGCACCGACACGACCGGCACCGAGATCACGGAGCGCCGACGGAGCGGCAGGATGACCGTTGTGTCGCTGGGCCGCGGGTCCGGTCGCTTCCGGGTTAGCGGAGTGGCCGTGCTCGAGCTGCCGCATTCGCCGCAGAACATGGCGCCGACGGGAAGCTGCGCACCGCAGATCAGACAGTTCATGGGCGGGCTCCTCCCGGTGCAGGGCCGTTCCCGCTCGGGGCAGATCGGCGAACGGATGCCCCTCCAGCGTACCGACCCAGCGAACGCAACGACACGAGGGCCCGAAGCCGGTCGGTGCGCCTGCTCCCCGCGTTGAGCGAGCGACGCAGGTCGGTGACCGCGGTCCACACGTCCTCGGCGGCGGCATTGCCCGGCCGTTCCGGGGAGAACACGGCACGGTCAACGGCGACGGCCAGTGTCAGAGGTTCCGCTCCCGGCACCAGCGCGGCCACTTCCGTGCGGGTGGCCCCCACCGGAACATCGATGCCATGGTCCACGGCGGCGTCGGTGAATTCTCGCCAGCCGCCCCGAATCCGGTCGAGCGGTGTGGACCGGGTGCGGCGCAGTTGCCGCCTGCGTGCTTTGGCCAGGGCGATCAGCAGGAGGGGCGAGATCAGTACGCCGAGACCGAGGAGCGTCCAGGCGGCGATGGTCGCCGCGGCGAGCAGGAAGACCAGCAGCGGGTTGAGCGGTTCCGGCGGGTCGTCGCTGGTGCTCTCCGGCGGGGCCGGCTCGCGCAGTTCCACCGGGTCGGGGAGGGCCGGGGGCACAACCGACTGCGGCCGGGAAACAACCGACGGGTCATCGGGGGCCCGAGCCGGGATGTCCCGCACGGCCGGGTTCGGATCGATCGTGGCCCAGCCCTCGGTAGAGGAAACCTCAATCCACGCCGAGATGTCGGAACCGACGACGGGGACCGCCTCGGCCCCGGCGGCGGCCTCGGCGCCGGCGGCCGCCTGCGGCACGAAGCCGATGACGACCCGGGCCGGGAAGCCGAGCCGGCGCGCCATCAGGGCCGCGGCCACGGCGTACTGCTCGGCGTCGCCGAGCATGGGCTGGTCGGTGAACAGCTCGCTGATGCGGTCGGCGCCGTGCCCGGACCGGCTCGCCGGTTCGTCCGGAAGGATGCCGTGGCTGATGTAACCATCCGTTTTCAGGCCGTCGAGCATGGCCTGCAGCTGCACACCGGGCGGGTCGCCGGCTTGCACGTAGCGGGCGAGCGTCTGTTCGACCTCGTCCGGCAGAACAGCGGGCACAGGCAGCACGGCGCTGCCGGGTCGCAGGTCGGCCAGGCTGTCCGGTGACCGCGGGATGACGCCCACGCTCTGGTAACCATCGCCCCGGACCAGCCCGGTGAGCACCGCGGCCGTGCCGCTGTTGTCGTTGTAATAGAAGGAGTCGGAGCGCAGGATCCGGGTGGGGCCGTTGAACGTGATGCGTTCGAGCTGGCCGGCGCCGGGCACCCAGACGCCGGTGTAGCCCTCGACGGTCACCGTGAGGGTGGCCGGGTCGCCGTCGACCAGGGACTGGTCGAGACGGTCCGGCAGCCGGGTGAAGGAGCCGGACGCGCTGCTGACCTGGTCGCTGCCGACCGAGTAGACGATCCCGTCGTAGCTGTCCAGGGTGGCCAAGCGGAGGCGGCCGCCGCTCGGGAGGCCGGTCACCTCGAGGAGCACCGCATCCGCCCGCCCGGCCTGCAGGTAACCGCGGAATTCGCTCAGCGGGCTCGGGTAGGCCCGAGGGTCGAACGGCTGCTGCACCCGAGCGCGCAGCACGTCGCGCGGCACGTCGGCCGGCAGCACGACCGCGGCCCCGGTTCCCGCGGCGATCGCCACCGCCACGATCACGGCTGCGCTGACCAGCCCGCGGGCCGCCGCGAGCCGCCGGTCGGACGACGACGCCGTGCTGCGGCGGGATTGCTGCAGGGCGAGCCGCACGCCGGAACGGCGGCGCATCCAGCGAAACCAGAGCAGCCAGAACAAGAGCACGACAAAGAGGCCGAGACCGGTTCCGATCGGCATGGTCGCGACCGTCGGGCCCAGCACGATGCCGCTGACGAACAGGATGGCGGGGGCCAGTGTGCCGAGCTCGCCGACCGGGGCGCGGAGGGCGACCGACAGCCCGATCACGGTGCTGAGCAGCACCAGAATGAAGGCGGGCACGAGCAGCGCCTGATAGGAACCGACCGGAAGCACGATGGTGACGAGCTGTTTCCAGCTCAGCGCGGTCGCGGCGAGCAGGTCGAGCAGGCCGTCCGGGGTGGGCAGGATGCCGCGCACCGCCCGACCAGGAACGGCCAGTGGCACCCCGGCGAGTAGGTAGACCCCCACGGTGGAAAGCGCCACCAGCCAGGTGCCCCAGCGGAACAGCGCCCCCAGTATGGCGACGACGGTACCCAGCCCGAAGGTGACGCCGACCAGCACGATGAACTCGCGGCTCTGATAGACCGGCCAGAGCGAGGCGCTCGCGATCAGGGTCGCCAGGAGCAGCCCGACGGTGTTGCCGACGATGAAGCGCCAGTCCAGACGGATGCCGCGGACCGCCATGCCGCCTCGGCGCGCGCCTCCGCTCCTCACCCACCGCGCGCTCATGCCGCCTTCGTTCGGGCGAGACTGTGCTGCAGGTCGTCGAGGTAGCCGATGGTGAGCACGCTCAACTCGGCCACGCGGCGGAGGCTGGGGACGGTCTCCGGGGCGCAGATCACGGCGACCACGTCGACGCCGGCCGGAAAACGGCTGGCGGCCGTGCGCACCTGCGTGAGGGTGGTGGCCGACCCGCACACCAGGAAGGCCACCGAGATGCCGGCCACGGTGTCCGCTGCGGCCCTGGCCAGCTCGCTGACCGGCAGGGCGGCCAGGGAGCGTTCCACGCCGCTGAGATCGTCGAGCAGCCGGGTGCGGGTGAGGGTGCTCAGCGGACGGAGTCCCGGCATCCGTCGTCGGCTGGAGTCCGGCGGCACCGCACTGGCGACAACGGAGACCGTGCGCGCGTCGCGGATGGCCCGCACCCCCAGGCTGCCGGCGACGCTGACGGCCATCTCGAATTCGTCCTCGCCGGCATAGTCGGACTGCGCCAGGCTGAGAGCGACCATGAGGTGGCTGCGGCGGGATTCCTCGAACTGGCGCACCATGTAGCGGCCGGTCTTCGCGGTGCTCTTCCAGTGGATGGTGCGCCGCTCATCCCCGGGCACGTATTCGCGCAGCGCGTGGAACGAGACGTCGCTGTTGGTCAGGTCACGGGTGGGATTGCCCTCAAGGTCGCGGATGAAGCCCGTGCTCATGCTCGGGATCGAGACCGTGCGCGGGTGCACGAACAGCGAGACCTGTTCGGCCCAGACGATCTCCCGGCGCAGTAGCCCGATCGGGTCGGCGCGCGCCGTCCGCACCGGACCGATCGGCATCACGCCGCGTCTGCGGGTCGGCACGATGAAGACGTCCGAAAAATCCTCACCGCGGGCGAGGCTCGGCATCGAGAATTCGGCCAGCCCGGAGCCGACCCGCACCTCGACGCCCACGCCCGGCAGTCTCCGGCGGGTCGGGTTCCGCACGCTCACCTGGCCGGGCACCCGCTCCCCCACGACCACCCGATCCACGGGCAGGTGCAGGTTGATCTCGAACGCGTTCCGACCGATCAGGAAACAGGATGCCGCCACCAGGAGCACGAGCCCGGCCCAGCCGATCACGATCAGCTCGGTCCAGCCCAGCGCATAGCCGAACAGGAACGAGACCCCCACGACCGCCAGGACGGCCCAGCCGAGCGGGGTGACCACGGACAAGACCGCACGCAGGGCGCCAGCGACACGAGCACCGCATTCCCACCCGAACCGGACTCCCGCCGCGACGAAGTCGGCCAGCCGGCCGTCACCGGAGACTGCGACCGGCAGAGTAGCGGGCGGCGCGGGCGCGAGCAGCGCAGGCGCGGTAGCTGTGCCTGCGCCCGGACCCGGCACGATCTGCGTCACGCAGCCTGCCTGTCGCTGGGCGGCGGAGTCTCGATCAGCACCCGGGCGATCACACTGGAGGCGGTGACACCGTCGAATTCGGCTTCGGGGTCGAGCACGAGCCGGTGCCCGAGCACGGCGTGAGCCAGCTCCTTGATGTCATCGGGCACCACGTAATGGCGGCCGTTCGCGGCGGCGAGGGTCTTCGCGGTGCGGATCAGCGCGAGCGCCCCGCGCACGCTGACGCCCAGACGTACCTCGGAGCTCGTGCGGGTGCCGTCGATCAGTCGCGCCACGTAATCGTTGATGGTGGCGTCGACGTAGACGGTGCGGGCCAGGGCGGCGAGTTCGACGACGGTCGCCGCGGACACCACCGGAGGCACGGTCACCTCGTGCGCGCGCTGCCCGGCACCTTCGAGGATGCGAATGGTCGAGGCGTGGTCCGGGTAGCCGATGGAGGCCTTCATGATGAATCGGTCCAACTGCGCCTCGGGTAGCCGGTATGTGCCGGCCTGCTCGATCGGGTTCTGGGTGGCGATCACCATGAACGGGGCCGCCACCGGGTGGGTGACGCCGTCGGCGGTGATCTGACCCTCCTCCATCACCTCGAGCAGCGCGGCCTGGGTCTTCGGGCTGGCCCGGTTGATCTCGTCGGCCAGAACGATGTTGGCGAAGACCGGCCCGCGGTGGAATTCGAACGCCCCGCTGCGCTGGTCGTAGATGCTCACCCCGGTGATGTCGCCCGGCAGCAGGTCGGGGGTGAACTGCACCCGGTTGCTGGTACCGCGCACGCTCTGTGCGATGGCGCGCGCGAGCGAGGTCTTGCCGGTGCCGGGCACATCCTCGAGCAGCAGGTGTCCGCCGCTGAGAAGCGCGGTGAACGACATCCGGATGACGTGGTGCTTGCCCAGCAGCACCTGCTCGACCCCGGTCACCAGTCGGTCGAAAACGTCGGCGAACTGGGCCGCCTGCTCCGCGGTCATCGTCATGGGGTGATCACTTTCGTTGGTTCACGGCGCATAGGTATAGGTCTGATTATTCACGGTCACCGCCAGAAGCACGGCACCGGCCGGCGGGGGCGGCGCGCCGGTGCCGAACCTGCAGGTGTTCGGGGAGTCGGCATCCCGCGGGGTCACCGTGGCGTCGCCGGGCACCGAGCAGCTGTAGGCGGCGGGAAGGCCGTTGTTCTGAGGCCCATTGGTCCAGCTGATGACTCCGGTGGCCGGGTCGTAGGCAAGCCCGGTCACGGTGAAGCTGACGGAGGCCTCGGGCGCGGTCAGCGTGCCCGACCACGGCCCGCACGAGCCCCAGTCGGTACAGGCCGAAACCTGATAACGCACGATCTCACCGAACGGGAGACTCAGAAGTTCGCGCGGCCAGCCGGCCCCGCCGAAGACGACCTCGGATCTCGGAACGACCCCGCCGGAGCCGTCGACCGCGCGCAGCCGGTAGTCCCGGATGCCCGCACTCGGGTTGATCCCGTCGACGCGCAAATCCCAAGCATCGCCCCGCGCCGCCATGGTGCTCTGCACATCGGTGACCGGTCCGGGCGCCGGGCGCACGAGAACACTCGCCACCGCCGTCGGGGCACAGCCGCCCTTGTTGTACCCCCAGACGGCGAAGTAGTAGCGGCCGTTGTCCGCGAGGAGGCTGTCGAACACGGTGCTGGTCGCGTCGCCGCCGAGCGCCTTCTGCTGGGCGACGGTGCCGCCCTCTGTCGGTGGCTGAAGCTCCCCCGACGCGGACACCGTGCACGCCTGCGCACCCGTCGGAACCTGATCTTCGCGCAGCCGCTGCACGAAGTAGCCGCCGATGAGGGCGCCGCGGCCGTCGAACCCGTCCCACGTCACGGTCACCGCTCCGGCGGCGTCGGCCGCGCTGGCCGTGATCGCGCCGGCGCGGGCCGGGCCGAACGGCGTCGCACTCCCCACCGCGCTGTTCCAACCGGCCAGGGCCGGGTAGGCGTCGTTGCGGGCGCTGACCGTAAAGGGAGTGTTCACGCCGTTGACGAGGCCCATCACGTCGACGGAGCAGGTTCCCGCCGCGCAACTCGATCCGGAAGCGCTGACCTCCTCCTGGACGGCGCCGTTCCGGGTCACCACATAGCCGCGAATCGCCGTCCCGCCGCCCACCGGGGCAACGGTGTTCCAGCGCAGGCGCAGCCCGCCGTCGAGCGGCTCCGCAACCAGGCCGGTCGGCGCGGTCGGCACCGAGTCGGACCAGACCCGATCGGACAGCACGGTCGCCTCGGACAGCCCGATCCCGTTCTGCGCGGCGACCGACACTCGCAGAGCATTGCCCTGGCCGTTGCCGGGCGTCGCGACCTGGCAGGAGGTCGCTGAGCAGAGCGAGTTGGACAGCACGGCCCCCGACGCGGCGTCGAGGAGGGAAATCTGATACCCGGTGATCGCCGAGTTGTTGAAGGCCCCGGCGTTGAACGAGAAGGACAGGCCCCGATCGAAGAAGCCGATGACGCGCAGGCTGGACACCGGGTCAGGTTTGTCCTGCACCGAGATGCGCACGGTGCCCCAGGCGTAGCGGGCAGGGTCGTTCGTCGCGTCGGCCACCTGGTACTGCAGGGTCAGGTCGGTCGGCGCGGCGTCCGAGGCCACCCGGACCGACAGCCGGCTTCGGTCCGTGCTGGGCGTGATGCTCACCCCGGCCGGAACGGCGCCGCCGTCCAGGCCGCGCACCGCGAGCACGCGCAGCGGCACGGACGGGAAAGGATTGGTGGCGCCGTCGTTCGCGAGCACGTCGACGACGGTCGTGCGACCGCGGGGAGCGACCGCGGCATCCGTCACGGGGATGGCGACGGGTCGCATTGACGCGACCACGCGCAGGTCGACCCGGCCGGCTCGGCCCTCCTGAACGCCGTCGCGCACGCCGATCGTGATCGTGCTCCGCGCGCCCTTCGGGGTAGATTCCGTGGCGCGCAGGGTGAGCGTCTGCCCGTCGAGCGCGTAGCTGAAACCGGTCGGAAGCGGGTCGAGCACGGTGTACGCCAGCTCAGGTTGGTCGTTCGGATACGGGTAACTGGTGAGTCGGGTCAGGTCGATGACCTTCTCCTGGTCGGGCTCGAACTCGAGCACCGCTCCATTGAAACCGGGCGGCTGATTCTCGCGGGGCGTGACCTCGATGGGCAGCACGATGGTCGCCGTGCGCCCATCCGGGTCTTCAGGCCCCGAACCGTCGGTGACCTCAAACGAAATGGACGCCGGCCCGAAGTATTTGTCGGTGCTCGCGAACGCGAGGCTGGTGTCGTTCCGGGCCAGGTCGGCCCCGTCCGAATGCGTCGCCCGCACGAGGCTGCGGTCGGTGAGGCGCACCTTTTTTCCGCCGACCGCGACGACATAGTCGTTGATGTCGATGGAGAGCAGCGCCTCGCTCTGCACGGTCAGCGGCGGGGCACCGCGGCGCACCTGGGGTAGGGCGTCGTCGGTCCCGGGAACCCAGATGAACGCGTAGGACACGATGCTCGCGTCCTCCGGGTGCGTCACCGCGAACGGGATGATCTGGCTGGTCGAGCCCACCGTGACCCGGATGCGCCGGGCCGGCGTCACCTCGGCGATTCCCGAGAAACGCTCGGGCACCGTCAGAGCCAATGCGGTGGCCGGCCCTTCCGCGAAGAAGACGTTGGCCAGCACGTCGACGTCGACGGTCCGGGCCTCGAGCACGTCGGACAGCGGCACGTGAGTGTCGCGTGCATCCGGACGCGAGCGCGGGGCGTCCTCGCGGACCACGACCGTGAGGAAGGTGGAACTCGTTCCGCCCCGCACGTTCTGGATTTCATAGATGAAGCCGTAGCGGCCCGGTGTCACGGGTGAGGTCACGGCCACGGTGTCGCCGTCGACGACGGCGGTGCCCGAGTCGGCCTCGCCGCTCGCCTGGCCGCTCGCCTCCACGCCGGTGATGCTCAGGGTGCCGCCGTCGGGGTCGGAGTCGTTGCCGAGCACCCGCACGGCAATCGTGCTGCCGGGGCGCACCACGACTTCGTCCGGAGTGGCGACCGGGTTGCGGGCACCGTCGAGGCGCGGGCTGATCCCCACCCGAACGGTGCCGACGGCCCGGGCCCCGAGCGCGTCGACCACCGAGTAACTGAACGTGTCCGTGCCGGCCGAGTACTCCCCGGCCGTGTAGTCGAGCGAGTCCACGCCTGTGACCGTGACCGACCCCTTCTCCGGACTGGTCTCCTGGCCGACCAGTTGCACGGAGTCGCCGTCGGGGTCGATGCCGGACAGCGGGATCGGGATGCTCACCGTGTCCCCGGCGAGCACACGGGCCGTCACGGTTTTCGGCACGGGGGCGCTGTTCGAGGTGGGATCGGCTTCCCGCACCGCGATGCTGACCTCGGCGTTCGCGAACTGGCCGTCCGGGGCGTTCACTCGGTAGACGGCGGTGACGTTGCCGGCCGTGTCCGGCGCCAGGAACCGCAGCACCCGGCCCGAGACGAAGAGCAGACCGCCGCCAGCGGGCAGTTCGGTCGCGAGCTCCGGCGCCAGGGTGAGGGTGTCGCCCTCGGGATGCTCGTCATTCGCGAGCACGGGAATGTCGATGGCGTCGCCGACGCGCACGGAGATCGAGTCCGGCACGGCGATCGGGGCCTGCTTTTGGGCCGGCGGCGGGATCTCGATCACGGTCACCGTGCCCGCGGCGTCGGCGAGGCCGTTGCTGACCCGGTAGCCGAACACGGCCGTACCACCCTCGAGGGGTTTGGTCAGGGTCACGCGCAGGATGCGCTGGTCGAGGATCTCGATTCGAAGCCCGCTGTCGGCGGGGACATCCGTGATGCCCGTCACCAGGAGTACCCCACCGGCCGGATCGGAGTCCGTGGCGAGCACGTCCACGAGGGTGGCCTGCTGGCCGCGGATGAATGCGGTGTGCGGCACGGTGACGGGGGCGCTGCTGACGTCGGGCGCGGCCGTCACGTTCACGCGGATGCGGCCGGTGGCGGTGAGTTCGCCATCCGTCACCGCGTACTCGATCTCGTGCACCCCCACCACGCTGCTCTGCAACCGGAAGGTGCCGGCGTCGAAGTCCGCAGTGATGTTCACCTCGGGTTTGGCCGGCACGCTGCTCAGGCGCAGCGGCGCCGATCCACCGCGCACATGCTCCAGCGGCGACACGGTCGCCTCGCTGCCGGCGGTCGCAAGCACCACGAACGCCTCGGCGACGATGGGCACCGAGCCGCTCGGCCGCACCATCACCGAGAGCGCGCCGGCCCCGCCGGCACGGCCGTCGGAGACGGTGAGGCCCACCGTTTTCGCGCCCCCGCCCGCGCCGGCATCCGTGTAGACGACGGACCCGGCCGGCGTGAAGCTGACCTGGTCCGGTGCGGGCGCGGTCGCCGCCGCCAGATAGAACGGGTCGCCGTCCGGGTCGACCCAGTCGCCCAGCACCGCCGTGGTCACCCGTCCATTGGCGCGCACCGTGGTGTTCGTCGTGCGGGCCTGCACGGGTGCGGCGTTCTCCTCGGGGGAGCGCACCGCGACCGTGACCGTCGCCGAGGCGCTCCCGCCGCGCCCGTCGTCGATGATGTAGTCGAAGCTCAGTGATCCGGATGCCTCCGGCGTGAGGGTCAGCTGCACCTGCTGAGTGTCCGCCACGAGCTCGAGCCGCCCGGCCGACTCGGGCACGGGGGTGAGCGCCGAGATCACCAGCACGTCGCCGTTGGGGTCGAAGTCGTTGAGCAGTACGGGCAGGGTGACGGTGCGTCCCGGCCGGCCGCCGAAAGCGTCATCGACAGCGACGGGTGGCACCTGGGACTTCTCGAACTCCGGCGGGGTGTCGTCAGCCGCCTGCTCGACCTGCTGCTGATCGGGGTCGGTGTCGATCAGTTCGGCCCAGTTGTCGATCAGTTCGTTGCCCTGCTGCACTGCCCAGGTCGTGCCGTTGCGGGCGTCGTTCAGCACGAGTCCGGTTCCGTTCCGGCGGAAGGCCAGCCGGGCGTCCCCGGCGACGCCGGACAGGGTGGCGGTGGCGCCGTCGCTTCCGGTGCCGCCCTCCGCGCCGGCCGCCGCGCAGTCGCGCCAGACGGTGCCGTCCGACCAGGCGGCATGGGCGCAGTAGGCGTCCTGTACGGGCGCGGCGGCGTCCCCGCTCCGGCCGGTGACGAGCGGAGTCAGGCGTCCGCCGGCACGGGGCACCGCAATGAGCCCCTCACGGTGGGCGATGAGAACGCGGTCGCCCGTCACGCTCGGCTCCGACAGGACGGGCTCATCCCCGGAACGGATGCTCCCGGACAGGTCTTCAACCCCCTCCGCCTGGAACAGTCGCCGGCTCGAGGCGTTGAGCAGCGCCCACCGGCCGTCGACGCTGGTCAGCTGGTAGCGGTCATCCTTTTCGCCGGCCGTGAGCGTGACCGTACTGGTAATGGTGTCCGCGGTGAGCAGGTCGACCTGGGAGAGTTCCCCCGTCGCCGGCGTGAAGGCGAACAGCACGCCGGCCTCGTCGAGGCTGACCACGGAGCCGGCACCGAAGGCCAGCGTCGGCTCGGTGGTGCTGTCGAACTCGGACAGCTGGCTCGCGGCCACGCTCCAGACGTCGCCGTTCGCGGTGACCACCGCCCGGTCGCCGGCCAAGAAGACCGAAGCAGCGTCCGGCGGCAGGGCCACGCTGTCGGCCACCTCCGCGGTCGCGGGGTCGAGGATGTCGAGGGCGCTGTTGCCACGGTCCAGCACCAGCACGGTGGCGCCCCGTTGCACCACGTCGAGGCTGGTGCTTCCGGCGCTGACCACCGTGTTCAGTTCGAAGACGGCCGTATTCGCTCGCCCGACGACCTGGCGCGCCTCGTTACTCACCCAGACGGCCGCGTCTCCGAGGTCGAGGCGCTGCGCGGTGTATCCACCGGAGGCGATGGCCACGGTGGCAATGACGGCCACGACCACGGTGCCGCTGAGCGCGGTGGCGAAGAGCGAGCGGTGGCGGGCGAGCCAGCGACGGATCACCCGGCGCCGCCGGACGCGCCCGGAAGGCCGGTGTCGACGCATTTTTCCCCGCTCGGAGCGCCGAGCTTGCCGTCCCGGTTGACCGTGACGGTCACACAGACCCGAGATTGTCCCTGCGGGTCGACCCGGAATTCCGTTCCCCGCTGGATGCTGCTCTGACCGCTGCGCAGGGTCACCACGAAGGTGTCGCCGTCCCGGACCCCGGGGTCGGCCCAGCTGAACACGATGGTTCCAGAGCGGAGCGCGCCATCCACATCACTGACCAGAGGGATGTCGGTGCCGGCCTGGGTCACCAGCACGGTCGCCGCCGTGGTCGCGAGTCCCACGATGATCACCGCCGCAGACACGAGTCCCCATACCGTAAGCGTGCGCCTCCGCTTCTTGGGCCGGGTGGTCACAGTGTCCCCCTGCGGGCCGGTGGTCAGCTGCCCTGTACTCAGCAGTGCCGAGGTCGCCGAGCGCGCGCCGAGGCCGGTTGGCGACGCCTTCCGGCGGCGGCGGCCGGCGTAGGCGTCGACTGAGTTGATGCCCGTGATCCGGGTCCGGTCCTCCTGGTCGGCGGGGGCAGCGACGGCCCAGCCGTCCTGCTCCACCTCGAGGGGCGTCTGCGCGAGACCGAGTTCGGCCTCCACCGATTGAAGCTCTCGGATGAGTTCCAGCACGCTCGGCTGCCGCAGTTCCGGCCGCCGCGACATCGAGCGATTCAGGATGGCGCCGAGCCGGGCCGGCACGTCGGCGCGGTCGAGCGGCGGCACGCGGGCCTTGTTGATGCGGGCCATCATCTGGGCCGAACCGTTCTCGGTACCGGCCACTTCGAACGGGGACATACCGGCCAGGAGCGAGTAGAGGGTGGCGCCGAGCGACCACACCTCCGAGGCGACCGACCCGGAGATCTCGCCGAGCAGCACCTCAGGGGCCGACCACGGAATGGAGAGCCCGATGGCGTCGCTCCTCTCGGCCTCGCCGAGGGTGGCAGCGATCCCGAAGTCCGACAGCACCGGGTGCCCATACGCGGTGACCAGGATGTTGGACGGCTTCAGGTCCCGGTGGAGCACCCCGGACCGGTGCGCGGTCTCGACAGCGCTCGCTATCTTCACACCGATCCGCAGGGTATCCGGCACCGAGAGCGGTTCAAAGCGGTAGCGCTGGCTGAGGGTCGAGGAGCAGTACTCCATGACGAGATACGGTCGTCCGTCCGCGGAGACACTCGCCTGGAAAACCGTGAGAATCGACGGATGCGAGCTCAGCTGGGCCATCAGGTTGGCCTCGGCCTGGAATAGCTGGCGCACGTGATCGTTGACGATCTCGGACAGGAGTACCTTGACCGCGACCTGGCGCCTGGGCATGTTCTGCTCGTAGAGGAACACGTCGGCGAAACCGCCGGATCCGAGCGGACGGAGATAGGAGAATCCCGGCAGGTTCGGCGGCGTGGAGGGTAAGCGCCGTGCCATGTCGCCTCCCGGTGTCATCATCAGTGCGGGTCGTGCGTGAGTAGGCGCATATCGACCGGGTGACTCGACAGGCGCTCCCTAATTTTAGGTGTCTCGCTGCCGGACGGGCGGTAGAAAGCTACCCCAACTCTGGGGGTACGACATCGCCGACGGTGATCACGTCGAGCACGATCACCGTGACGTTGTCGCGGCCACCGTTGTCGAGCGCGGCTTCCAAGAGAGCCCTGGCCGCGTCATCCGCCCGCGGGTTGGAGATCAAGAAATGACGGATGCCGTACGCCGTCAGCTCCTTGGTCAGGCCGTCGGAGCAGATCAGGAGCCGCATCCCGGCCTGCAGGGGGCGGATGCGATAGTCGGGCACGGGCGGTTCGTGGAAGCCCACGGCGCGGGTGACGATGTTGCCGTGCGGGTGCACATCCGCTTCGTCCCTGGTGATCCGGCCCGCGTCCACGAGTTCCTGGACCACGGAGTGGTCGGTGGTGACCTGCTCCAGCACGCCGGAGGTGAGCTGGTACACCCGGGAGTCGCCGATGTTGAACACGATCCACTGCGGCTCGCCGGAGACGACGGCCAGCGCGGCGCCCGTCACGGTCGTTCCGGTGCCAAGGTCGGTCACACCCTCGCCCGAGGCCATGTCGACGACGGAACGGCTGAGCGCGTCGTTGATCGCCTCCGCTTCGACGTGGTCCGTTCCGGCGAGCTCGGCCAGCCGGGTCACGACGGCGGCGCTGGCGACGTCGCCGGCGGAGTGACCGCCCATGCCGTCGGCGACCGCGAAGACGGGAATTTCGGCGACGAGGCTGTCTTCGTTGATCTGGCGGCGGTGCCCGGTGTCGGTGATCGCCGCCCAGGCCAGCGTCACGGTTTTCTGCACCGATGGAAGTACGACGATGGAACCGGTTGAGCCTTGACCAATCTGGGTCACGGTTGTGCCTTCCGAAATTGCCGTGCGATTACTGACCGGGCGTGTTGCCGGCTGCGGGGAGGATCTCGATGATATTACCGTCCCCTAAGTGCACCGTCGTACCGGGCAGCACTGCGAGCGATTGGCCGGAATGGAGCCGTTGCCTGCGCCCGCGTGGCGGAGCCACCACGGTGCCGTTCGTGGAACCGAGGTCGGTGACAACGACAGAGCCGCCCTCCTGTCGTATTTCCACGTGGGTTCCGGAGACGGCGGAGGTGGGCGAGGCAACCTCGATCAGCCGCACCGGCGCGGTGGCACTGATGCGCGGCGCTCGCGGTCGGCGACCGAGCCGGCAGGGAAGGTCCAGCGGGATCTCCTCCCCGTTCGGCAGCCGGAACGCAAAGCGAGCCTCGGCGGCCCGGGCCCGTGCGCCGGCCGCAGGCCCGGGCTGCCCGGGCGCCCGGACGTCGGAGATCAGGGTGTCGGCCCCGGCCGGGCGGGCGAGAACGGTGTCGGCGTCCGCC